>NZ_JBHUAF010000046.1:0-33410 GCF_042789895.1 Kitasatospora sp. NPDC056783 | reverse complement strand
GTCGACAGGGCCTCGTTTCTGTTTCCGCGCTCCGGCGCGCGGAGCGTGCACCCGGCGCTCTCGCCGGGCTCACGCCCCCATCGCGCACCTTCGAGCAACCTGCGCCTCCGCGCGCCGGTGTCGCAGCGGACGGCCCGACGAACGGCCCGACGAACGGCTCGGCGGACCGGCGCCTCAGCGGACCGGGATCTCCAGGATCACCTTGGTCCCGCCGTTCGGGCCGGCCACCATGTCGAAGGTGCCGCCCAGCTCACCGGTGGCCAGCGTCCGGACGATCTGGAGCCCGAGGTTGCCCGACGTCTTCGGGTCGAACCCCTCCGGCACGCCGCGACCGTCGTCCTGCACCGTGATCAGCAGGTACTCCTCCGGCCGGGCGCCGCCGTTCCAGGTGTCCGACCAGCCCATCCCGGTCGCCGGGGCCCGGCCGCGCAGCGCGCTCACCTCCAGGTTCCCGGAGGCCGTCGGTCCGAAGGCGTGTTCCAGGGCGTTCTGGAGCAGTTCGGTCAGCACCATCGACAGCGGGGTCGCCACCTCGGCGGACAGGATGCCGAAGCTGCCGCTGCGGCGGGTGGCCACCCGGCCGTCCTGGGACAGCTCCATCGCCATCGCCAGCACCCGGTCGGCGATCTCGTCGAAGGCCACCTGCTCGTCCAGGGCCTGGGAGAGCGTCTCGTGCACGATCGCGATCGAGCCGACCCGGCGCACCGCCTCGTCCAGCGCGGCCCGGCCGGACTCCGAGTCCATCCGGCGGGACTGCAGCCGCAGCAGCGCCGCGACGGTCTGGAGGTTGTTCTTCACCCGGTGGTGGATCTCCCGGATGGTGGCGTCCTTGGTCATCAGTTCGCGGTCGCGGCGGCGCAGCTCGGTGACGTCCCGGCAGAGCACCAGGGAACCGGTCAGGGTGCCCTTGGGCTTGAGCGGGATCGCCCGCAGGGTCACCACTCCCCCCTGGGCCTCCACCTCGGTCTGCCGGGGCGCCCAGCCGCTCGCCACCTTCACCAGTGCCTCGTGGACGGCCGAGCGGGACGGCGGGGCGAGGTCGGCGGTGGCGCGGCCGAGGTGGCTGCCGACCAGGTCGGTGGTGAGGCCGAGGCGGTGGTAGGCGGAGAGGGCGTTGGGGCTGGCGTAGGTGACGACGCCGTCCGCGTCCAGCCGGATCAGGCCGTCGCCGACCCGGGGCGCGGCGTCCATGTCGGCCTGCTCGGCGCCGGGGAAGGGGAAGGAGCCGGCCGCGATCATCTGGGCCAGGTCGGAGGCGCTCTGGAGGTAGGTGAGCTCCAGCCGACTGGGGGTGCGGACGGTCAGCAGGTTGGTGTTGCGGGCGATCACCCCGAGCACCTTTCCCTCGCGCCGGACCGGGATCGACTCGACCCGGACCGGCACCTCCTCTCGCCACTCCGGATCGCCCTCGCGCACGATCCGGCCCTCGTCGAAGGCGGCGTCCAGCAGCGGACGGCGGCCGCGCGGGACGAGGTGGCCGACCATGTCGTCCTGGTAGGAGGTGGGCCCGGTGTTGGGCCGCATCTGCGCCACCGAGACGTAGCGGATGCCGTCCCAGGTGGGGATCCACAGCACCAGGTCGGCGAAGGAGAGGTCGGAGAGCAGCTGCCACTCCGAGACCAGCATGTGGAGCCATTCCACGTCGGCCCCGGTCAGGGTGGTGTGGCGGCGGACGAGTTCGTTCAGCGAGGGCACATGGCGAGGGTAGCGCCGCCGGTCCGGACGGGGCGCGGCGGACCGGAGGGCGGACCGTCCGGGGCCTGGTGGGAGGGCCTGGCGGGAGGGCCCGGCGGGCCCCCGTTTCCCGCCTGAGTTGTTTAGACCAATTTTCGGAGAGGCCTGGACAACCGAGATTGGTCTAGTCCACAATGAAAGGGCACCAAGGAGAGGCCCCCCGCGCAACTGCCCTGACCGCGCGCGGCCCCTCCTCGGTCGGACGCCGCCGAGCGAGGACCCCGCACAGTTCTCGGTCGAACCCGGCGCCCGACGACAGCTTCGGGCTACGGTGCCGCATGGGTTGAGGGTCCCGTGTCGGCGCCGTGGCCCGTAGTGTTTTCCGCCCCGAACCATGGCCAGCCGCTCAGAGAACGGCCCCCGGTCCACCAGCTGTGGACCGGGGGCCGGCTCGTTCGCGGGACGGGACCTAGCGCGTCTCGGTGACCTTGGCCAGGGCGCGCGGGGCGTCCGGATCCTGGCCGCGGGCGATGGTCACCTCGTGGGCCAGCAGTTGCAGCGGCAGGATCTCCAGGATCGGCTGCACCTCCTCCGGCACTCCGGCGGGCAGCGCGAAACCGGCCGAGGCGGCGTCCACCTGCGCCTGCTGCCCGACCACCACCAGGTCCGCGCCGCGCCCGCGCAGCCGGTCCAGCACCGGCTGGAGGGCCTCGCCGCCCTTGCCGTCCGGGACGATCGCGATGACCGGCGAGACGTTGTCCACCATCGCCAGCGGACCGTGCAGCAGGTCGGCGCCGGAGAACGGGGTGGCCGGGATGTAGGTGGTCTCCATCAGCTTGAGCGCCGCCTCGCGGGCGGTCGGGTAGCCGTAGCCGCGCGAGGTGATCACCAGGCGCTGGGCGAAGCGGTAGCGCTCGGCCAGCGCCTTCACCTCGGCCTTGCGGGCCAGCACCCCGGCGGCCAGGCCCGGCAGGTCCTTGGCGGCCCCACCTCCCCCGGCCTTCGGCCGGGGGTACCCCCATGCCCCCGCGAGGCCCTCGACCAGCAGGTAGAGCGCCAGCAGTTCGGCGGTGTAGGTCTTGGTGGCCGGCAGCGCCTTCTCCGGGCCGGCCAGCACGTCGATGTGGAACTCGGACACCTCGGCCAGCGGTGAGGCGGCGTTGTTGGTCACCGCGAGGGTGATGGCGCCGGCCTCGCGGGCGGCCTTGGTGGAGGCCACCAGGTCGGGCGAGCCGCCGGACTGGCTGACGGTGATCACCAGGACGTCGGTGAGGTCCGGCTTGGCACCGTACGCGGTGGTGGTGGACATCGAGGTCAGCCCGGCCGGCTTGCCGAGCAGGATCTCGATCAGGTACTTGGCGTACAGCGCGGCGTTGTCGGACGTGCCGCGCGCGGTGAGCAGGACGAAGCGCGGGCCTCGGGCGGCGATCCGCGCGGCGACCTCGCGGATCTTCGGGGCACCCTCGTCGAGGATGCGCTGGAGGACGGCCGGCTGCTCGGCCATCTCCGCCGCCATGATCCGGCCGGGGACGGGAACGGTCTGCGGGTCGGACATCAGGGTCTGCCTCCGATGGGACGGATTCGACCCCGCGCGGGCGGCTGCCCGGCGGGGACCTCCACGGCGGCGAGTCCGCACACTCGCTGCGGTCCTTCGTCCCGCAATCCTACGGGCGCGCCCGTCGCCGGGCACCTCCGTCCGCACGCCCGTCCGAACCCTCGCACGCCCCCGGCGCGCCCCTCGGCACGCCCCCGAGGCAGCGGGAGGGGCGTGCCGCGACGGGCGGTCAGCCCGCCTTGTTGATCAGCTGGTCGATCGCGGCGTCGGCCTCCTTGGTGGCCTGGTCCACCGACTTGCCCTTGAGGATCGAGGACAGCATGTCCGGGAGGATCTTCTGCTTCTCGATCGCGCCCCAGCCGGGAGCCAGCGGGGTGAACCAGGCGTCCGGGACGGCGTTGGCCGCGGCGGCGGTGGTCGGCTTGTTCTTCAGCGGGTTCAGCTGGGAGAGGTTGTTCGGCAGGATGTCCTTGTCGGCCAGCGCCTGCTCGGACTTGGTGCTGGTGAACATCCGGATCCAGTCGGTGGCCAGCGCCACCTGCTGGGACTTGGCGGTGACGGCGAGGTCGGAGCCGCCGATGAAGGTCGGCAGCGGCTTGCCGTCCGGGCCGGGCATGGTGGCCACCTTGACGGCGTCCTTGATGCTCGGGTCGCCGGTGACCGGCGCGGTGACGCTGGCCGCCTCGTAGCCGTTGCCGTAGAAGGACGCGGCGTGCCCGCGGGCCATCGACTCGAACTGGTTCTGCTCGTTGACCGTCAGATCGCCCTTGTTGTACTTGCGCACGAGGTCGACGAAGTGGCTGATGCCCTGCTGCGACTTGGCGTCGTGCAGGGTGCCGTGCCAGTTGCCGGCGCTGTCGAACTTGGCGATGCTGCCGCCGTACGCGGCCACGTAGCTCATCGCGGCGTACCAGTACGGGCCGGGCAGGTAGAGCGGGGAGTAGGTCTTGTCGGCCTTGTTCCGGTCCGCGATCTTGTCCAGCGCGGCCAGCAGGTCCGCCTCGGTCTTCGGGAACTCGGCGCTGCCGGTGGCCTGCTGGAAGGCCGTCGAGTTGTAGATGGCGACCCGGGAGCCCGCGTAGTAGGGCACGCACCACAGCTTGTCCTGGTACGTACAGGTGTTGGCGAGCGCCTTGATCCAGCTGTCGGAGTTGTCGAAGCTGGTGCGGTCCACCGGGGCCAGCGCGCCGGAGAGCACGTACTTCATGGTCTCGGTGTTGCCCAGTTCGACCACGTCGGGGGCGCTGCCGTCGGCGATGGCCTTGTCGAGCTTGCCCACCTTGTCGGCCCAACCCTGGTACACCAGCTTGAGGCTGACGTTCGGGTACTTCGCCGCGAACTCGTCGTTGACCCGCTGGACCAGGTCGGGCCAGTTCTTCTGGGCGTCGTCCATCAGCCAGACGGTGACGGTGCCGCCGGCGGCCTTCGGGTCGGCGGCACCGCCGCCGCCGTCGGCCGCGGGCTTCGCGGACGAGGAACAGGCCGTCAGGGCGACCGCCAGTGCCATGGTCCCGAGCGTGGGGATGAGCTGACGCTTCTTCACGCCGTCCTCCGAGGGTGTAGAGCCGTGTTGCCCGCCGGCAGCGTGATTGGCGCCCGCGGCAGGAGAGTCCGGACTGGGGGCGGCGAAGAGCTTCGGGTGGGGCCGATACCACATCCGGAGAGGTTTAATCTCGAACCGGATGACTGGACTCTGGCTTAGACCACAGGTGGTGTCAACGGCCAAAAGCCTTAGTTACGGGTGCCGTTGCAGAGCTGTTGTACCGCGTGGCCGCCAGTCGCCGTTCCGTCACCGTAAGTAGATCTTAAGGTGGATTTAAGGCCTGCTTGAGGGAACACGGTCACCTGAGGAATCCACGGGCCGAACACCGGGGAAACAGAACGGGCCCGCCATGCGACATGCGCATGACGGGCCCGTCGGCCGACGTCCTCCGGAGCGGGCCGGCGACGTCTCGTTCTTCGGTTCAGGCGACCGCTCCCGGCTGACCGGTGAGGACCTCCACGGCCGCCAGCCCGCACACCCGGGCGGCGCCATGGGTGGCGATGTACAGCGCGCCGGCCGGCTCGGACTGGGGCAGGCCCATCTCGACCACGGAGGCGTCCGGACGGGCCGCCACCAGGCGGCCCAGCGCGGCGGACATCCACGCGTGCCGGTGCGCGTCCCGGACCACCAGGACCAGACGACGGCCCTCGGCGCCGGCCAGCACCTCGTCGACCAGGGCGTCCAGCAGCTCCGGCGCGGCGTCGGCGGCCGACACCGCGCGGGTGCGGGTGCCGGGGAAGCGGTCGGCCAGCATGCCGGCCACGCCCCACGGGGTGGCGTCGCCGACGGCGATGTTCGGCTCGTCCGAGAACGAGGCCACGAACGGGCGCTCGCTCACCGGCGGCACCGCCAGGCCCGGTGCCCGGACCACCTTGAGCGCCCGGCGCGCGGCCCGCAGGCCGACCGCCAGGTCCGGCTCGACCCGCTCGCCCTGGGCCGCGATCCGGCCCCAGCTGCCCAGCGCCCGGACCCGGTCGGCGGCGTCCGCCAGCCGCTCCTCGGCGAGCCGGCCGGAGCGCACGCCCGCCACGATGGCGTCGCGCAGCATCAGCACGGTCTCCTCGTCGGCGAGCCCGCCGCCGACGCAGATCGCGTCCGCGCCGGCCGCCAGGGCCAGCACGGTGCCCTCGCCCATCCCGAAGGTGTCGGCGATGGCGCCCATCTCGATCGCGTCGCTGACGATCAGGCCCTGGTAGCCGAGGCCGCCGTCGGCCGGGGCGGCGCGCAGCAGGTCGCGCAGCACGGCCGGGCTCAGGGTGGCCGGCAGCTTCGGGTCCAGCGCCGGGACCATGATGTGGGCGGTCATCACGGCCTTGGTGCCGGCCGCGATCGCGGCCTGGAACGGGATCAGGTCGCGGGCCCGCAGCACGTCCAGGTCGATGTCGATGACCGGCAGGCCGTGGTGCGAGTCCACCGCGGTGTCGCCGTGGCCGGGGAAGTGCTTGGAGCAGGCGGCCACGCCGGCCGACTGGAGGCCCTCGACCCAGGCGGCGGTGTGCCGGGCGCACAGCTCGGGGTCGGCGCCGAAGGAGCGGACGCCGATGACCGGGTTGCGCGGGTTGGAGTTGACGTCCGCGGTGGGCGCCCAGTTGTAGTTGACGCCGGCCGCGGCCAGGGCCCGGCCCAGCTCGCGGGCGACGTCCCGGGTCAGCGCCGGGTCGTCGATCACGCCGAGCGCGAGGTTGCCCGGCCAGGACGAGCCGGAGCCCGCCTCCAGCCGGGTGACGTCGCCGCTCTCCTCGTCGATGGCGATCAGCAGGTCGGGGTTCTCCGCCCGCAGCGCCCCGGTGAGCGCCGAGAGCTGGTCGAGGTCGACCACGTTGCGGTCGAACAGCGCGACCGAGCCGAGGCCCGCGGCGAGGTGGCGGCGCAGCCACTCCGGCGGCTCGGTGCCGACGAAGCCGGGCTGGAGGACGGTCAGCGCGTCACGGTGCAGCTGGTCGCTGTCCGCGACGGTGGGAACGAGAATGCTCACGGTGGCTCAGCCCTTCACGGCGCCGTCGGTCAGACCGCCGACCGCCTTGCGCTGGAGGAAGATGAAAAGGATCAGCACGGGGATGGCGAACAGCGTGGAGGCGGCCATGGTGGCGCCCCAGTCGTCGCCGAACGCGGTCCTGAAGGACGACAGCCACACCGGCAGGGTCTTGCCCTCCTCCTTGTTGAGGATCAGGACGAGCGGGAACTCGTTCCACGCGGTGATGAAGCCGAACAGCGAGGTCGACATCAGACCCGGGGCCAGCAGCGGGAAGATCACCTTCACGAAGGCCTGGGTGCGGGTGCAGCCGTCCACCATGGCCGACTCCTCCAGCTCCTTCGGCACCGCGGCGATGAAGCTGCGCAGCGTCCAGATGGTGAAGGGCAGGACCATCATCATGTAGAAGAAGGTCAGCGGCACGAGGCTGTTCAGCATGTCGTTGTCGCGGGAGATGATGTAGACCGCGATGGTCATGACCTCCCACGGCGCCATCTGCGACATCATCACGACCAGCACGAAGGCCTTGCGGCCGCGGAACTTCATCCGCGCGATGGCGAACGACGCCAGGGTCGCGATCACCAGCGAGATGACCACCGCGCCGACCGTGACGGTGACGCTGTTGACGACGTACGTCCAGAAGTTGGGCGCGTTGACCGCGGTGGTGAAGTGCTCGAAGGTCGGGTTGAGCGGGACGAACACCGGCGTCGAACTGAGGATGTCGGTGTTCTGCTTGAACGACGTCGCGAACATCCAGTAGACGGGGAAGACGAAGAAGACGACGAGGACGGCCGCGGTCACGTTCAGCCAGGTACGTCCGAAGAGAGAGCGCCTCACAGCTCGTCCTCCTGCTTGATCATGATGCGGAAGTAGAACGCCATCAGCCCGCCCAGCATCAGGATGGTGAGCACCGCGATCGCGGCGCCGATGCCGTAGTGCTGACCGGAGGAGCCCTCCAGGAAGGCGTGCACCGGCAGGGTCCTGGTCAGGCTCTCGGGACCACCGGCGTTGACCGCGTAGACCTGGGTGAAGGACTTGAACACCCAGATGACCTCGAGGAAGGTCGTGGCCAGGAAGAAGGGCTTCAGGTTGGGGAAGATCACCGCGGTGAAGATCTTGACCGCGCCGGCGCCGTCCATCCGGGCGGCCTCGTAGAGCTCCTTGGGGATGGTCGTCAGACCGGCGTACATGTTGAACGCCACGAACGGGATCGACATCCAGACGATCAGCAGGATGATGATGAAGAACGTCGTGTACTCGTTGCTGAGCCAGTTGTAGCCGTGCATCGAGTGCCAGCCCAGCTGCTCCAGGATCCAGTTGACGACGCCCCACTGGGAGTCGAACAGCCAGGTGTAGACGGTGGTCGCGGCGACCACCGGCATCGCCCAGGCCAGCAGCAGCGCGATCTGGAGCACCAGCCGCATCTTCTTGCCGAGCTGGTTCAGCAGCAGGCCGACCAGGGTCCCGCCGACCATGATCAGCACCACGTTGACCAGGGTGAAGGCGACGCTACGGCCGGTGACCGCCCAGAACTCCGGGTCGGTCAGCTGCTCCTTGTAGTTGTCGAAGCCGTTCCACTCGGTCAGGTGCATCACCAGCTGGCGCCGGTTGAGGTTCTGGAACGACAGCAGAACCGTCTTGATCAGCGGCCAGCCCAGCAGGGCCAGCGTCGCCACGGTGGCCGGCAGCAGCAGCAGGTACGGTGCGAGGCGTGCGCCCAGGCCGGGACCGCCCGCGGATCTGGAGCCCTTCGGCGCGGTGCCCTTCGAGCCGCCGCCCGCGGCGCCCTTCTCAAAAGCCACAGCAGCCTTCCCTGGCTCCGGGGACTGTGTCTGCACCCGCTGCGAATGCACAGCCATCGTTCTCACTTCCTCACAACCGGCCACGACGGACAGGCGCCGCCCACCGACCCCCCGCCGGGGGTCGGTGAGCGACGCCGCTCAGTGCTGCTACTGCTTCTGGTTGAGCTTCTTGGCGATGATGTCGTCGTACTTCGCGGCCGTGGAGGCGAAGTCGCCACCCTGGAGGACGGCGGTCAGGAACTCCTTGACCGGGTTCGGGTTGTCCTCGACGCTGGCCCAGTTCGGGGTGTTCGGGGTGATCGCGCCGGAGGCCGCGGCGGCCTTGGCGGCCAGGGCGAAGTCACCGGTGATGGCGGCGTCCAGGGCCGGCTTGTTGGTGGTGATGCCGGCGGCGGCGAACAGGCCCTCGTTCTTGTCGTTGAGGGCGACCTTCATGAAGTCCTTGGCCATGTCGGTGTTCTTGCTCTGCGAGGCGATCGCGAGGTTGGAACCACCGAGGAACACGCCGGTCGGCTTGTCGGCGGTCTTGCCCGGGAGCGGGAAGAAGCCGATCTTGTCCTTGGTCAGGGCGGCCTTCTCGTCCGGGAGCTCCCAGCCGAGGCCGATCATGGCGCCGACGTTGCCCTTGCCGAAGACGTCCTTCTGCTGCGGGGTCGCCTCGTCCTTGTCCTTCGGACCGGTGACCGAGTAGCTCTGGAGCTTCTTGTAGGTCTCGAAGGCCTTCTGGCTCTCCGGCGAACCCAGGCCGCCGACCCACTTGTCGCCGTCCTTCTTGGCGATCTTGCCACCCTCGCTGCTGAGCAGACCGAAGTAGACGTACCACTCCTGACCCGGCATGTAGATCGGGTCGGCGACGCCCTCGGTGGTCTTCAGCTTCTCCAGGTCGCTGTAGAACTCCTCCAGGGTCTTCGGCGCGCCGCTCAGGCCGGCCTTGGCCCACAGGTCCTTGTTGTACGCGACCACGCGGTTGGTGACGTACCACGGGGCGGCGTACTGCTTGCCGTCCAGGACGGCGGACTCGTTCTGGTTGGCCGGCCAGGCGTCGCCACCGAAGGCGGCCTTGTCCTTGGTGATGTCCAGCAGACCACCCGAGGCGGCGTAGCCGGCGGTCTGGGTGTTGCCGACCTCCAGGACGTCGACCGAGCCCTCGGACAGGGCGGTGGTGACCTTGGCGCCGATGCCACCCCACTCCTGGGCGGTGAACTCGACCTTCGAGCCCGGGTAGGTGGTCTCGAACTCGGTCTTGACCGCGTCGGTCCAGCCCTTCGGGGCCGAGCCGGTCATGGTCCAGACCTTCAGCGTCTTGCCCTTGTACTTGTCGGCAGCCGAGGCGGCGGAGGTCGAGCCGGACTTGTCCTCGCTCTTCTTGCCGTCCGAGCTGCAGGCCGCCAGGCCGACGACCATTGCTGCGACGCCGACCGCCGCGATGAGCTGACGCTTCACGCCATCCTCCTGAGGGATGCCTGGGTTGCCCCCGTCGGGCGGCAGCGGCAGACCCACACAAAGCGGGGGATAAGGTGCCGCGGACCCCATCGAACGGGTGGGGGGATTCATAGTTACCGGTCTAGTGGTGTAGACCAGATGCCTGGAGCTTGGCCTAGACCAATGGGCCTGTCAACGGCTGTTCGGCCGATCTCCACCACCCGTTATCAAGACGACACCGCACATCGTTCATCGCGTGATGAGGTATTCGTTCCGTAGCCATACATGCAACGATGTGAGCCGTTAACGATGTGGCGGGGCCGCGGAAGGCCCCGCGAGAAGCGGGAGAACAGGTCCGATGAGCAGCGACGGGGGATCCACCGCCCAGGTCAACGACCCCGAGGTGAACAACCTCCCGACGCAGGCCGGCACCGATCCGACCGCGCGCGTCCCCAAGTACTACGGCCTGAAGCGGCACCTGCTGCAGCTCACCGAGACCCAGCCCGCCGGCACCCCGGTGCCGCCCGAGCGCGCGCTGGCCGCCCAGTTCGACACCTCGCGCACCACCGTCCGCCAGGCCCTCCAGGAGCTGGTGGTCGAGGGCCGGCTGGAGCGCATCCAGGGCAAGGGCACCTTCGTCGCCAAGCCCAAGGTCGCCCAGGCCCTCCAGCTGACCTCCTACACCGAGGACATGCGGGCCCAGGGACTGGAGCCCGCCTCCCGGCTCGTCGAGATCGGCTACATCACCGCCGACGAGCGGCTCGCCCCGCTGCTGGACATCAAGCCCGGCGGCCGGGTGCTGCGGATCGAGCGGCTGCGGCTGGCCAACGGCGACCCGATGGCCATCGAGGTCGCCCACCTCTCCGCCAAGCGCTTCCCCGCCCTGCGCCGCAACCTGGCCAAGCACACCTCCCTCTACGCGGCGCTGCGCGAGGTCTACGGGGTCACCGTGGCCGAGGCCGAGGAGACCATCGAGACCACCCTGGCCAACCCGCGCGAGGCCGGCCTGCTCGGCTCCGACCTCGGCCTGCCGATGCTCCAGCTCTCCCGGCACTCCTTCGACGCCGAGGGCGATCCGGTCGAGTGGGTCCGCTCGATCTACCGCGGCGACCGCTACAAGTTCATCACCCGCTTGAAGCGTCCGGAGTAGCCGCACTCCCCCACCGCACTTCGGGCACCGGCGCGCGCGACCCGCGCACCGGTGCCTTTTCGCATTCCGCGACGCCGCTCTCACGCGCTGCGACGACGGCGTCCATTCCGGCCATCGCGGCGCCGCATTTCCGCCCCGCGGCGGCGGACATCGGCCGGTTGCGTCCGAGTGATGGGAACTTCCGTCAATTCCGGTGACATGGATCACCCCATGCCCTAGATTGCCCAGCCGTAATGACCTGACTGCCGATCACCGATGGTGCTGCTCGGCGGGTCCGTACGGCGCCCCGGCGCCGGCCGGGCTGCGGCGCCGACGGGGAACCCCTCCGGAGCGGAGCCGAAGATGCCCTCTGATCCCCCCACCGTCGACGCCGCCGGGCCCGAGCCGGCCGGCGGCACCGTCCCGGCCGTCACGCCCGAGCGGGTGCTGGCCGGTCTCGCCCTGCTCGTGCCGATCGTCGCGATGCTCTGGGTGTCCTCGTACGACAAGACCGAACCCGACCTGGCCGGGACGCCCTTCTTCTACTGGTACCAGCTGCTGTGGGTACCGGTGTCGGCCGTCTTCACGGTCACCGCCTACCTGCTGATCGACCGGGACGAGAAGGCCCGCAAGGCGGCCCGGAAGGGCGGTGCGCGATGAAGGACGTCAACGTGCCGGCCCTCGTGGTCTTCGTGCTGTTCTTCGCCCTGGTCACCGTGATGGGCTTCCTCGCCTCGCGCTGGCGCCGCGCGGGCGACGCCGCGCACCTGGACGAGTGGGGCCTGGGCGGCCGCAGCTTCGGGACCTGGGTGACCTGGTTCCTGCTCGGCGGCGACCTCTACACCGCCTACACCTTCGTCGCCGTCCCCGCGGCGGTGTACGCGACCGGCGCGGCGGGCTTTTTCGCGGTGCCGTACACGATCATCGCCTACCCGCTGGTCTTCCTCTTCCTGCCCCGGCTCTGGTCGGTCTCCCGGGTGCACGGCTACGTGACGCCGGCCGACTTCGTGCGCGGCCGCTACGGCTCGCGGCCGCTGTCGCTGGTGGTCGCGCTCACCGGCATCCTGGCCACCATGCCGTACATCGCCCTGCAGCTGGTCGGCATCCAGGCCGTGCTGGACGTGCTGGGCGTCGGCGGCGGGGAGAACGCCAACTGGTTCGTCAAGGACCTGCCGCTGTTCATCGCCTTCGGCGTGCTGGCCGCCTACACCTACTCTTCCGGCCTGCGCGCCCCGGCGCTGATCGCCTTCGTCAAGGACGCCCTGGTCTACATCGTGATCATCGTCGCGGTGATCTACATCCCGATCCGGCTGGGCGGCTACGGGCACATCTTCGACTCGGTCGCGCAGCACTTCAAGGAGACCAGGACCGGCTCGCTGACCCTCCCGGAGAACAAGCAGTGGGCGTACGCCACGCTCGGCCTCGGCTCGGCGATGGCGCTGTTCATGTACCCGCACTCGGTGACCGGTGTGCTGGCCTCCAAGTCCCGCACCACCGTGCGCCGCAACATGGCGATCATGCCCGCCTACTCGCTGATGCTGGGCCTGCTCGCGCTGCTCGGCTTCATGGCGATCGCGGCGGGCGTCGGCAAGGGCGTCAAGGGCTTCAACGCCCAGCTGTCGGTGCCCCAGCTGTTCGCGAGCATGTTCCCGGACTGGTTCACCGGCGTGGCCTTCGCCGCGATCGGCATCGGCGCGCTGGTGCCGGCCGCGATCATGTCCATCGCGGCGGCCAACCTGTTCACCCGCAACGTCTACAAGGAGTGGCTCAAGCCCGCCGCCACCCCCGCCGACGAGACCCGGATCGCCAAGCTGGTCTCGCTGCTGGTGAAGGTCGGCGCGCTGGTCTTCGTGCTCGGCATGGACAAGCAGGCCGCGATCAACCTCCAGCTGCTGGGCGGCCTGTGGATCCTGCAGACCTTCGTGGCGATCGTCGGCGGCCTGTTCACCCGCTGGTTCCACCACTGGGCGCTGTTCGCCGGCTGGGCGGCCGGCATGGTGTACGGCACCTGGAAGGCGTACGGGATCGCCAGCCCGGCCACCAAGCACTTCGGCGGCAACGCGGCCGAGATCCCCGGCATCGGCGAGATCGGCTACATCGGCGTGACCGCCTTCGCGCTCAACCTGATCGTCGCGGTGGCGCTCACCCTGGTGCTGCGGGCGGTCAAGGCGCCGGTCGGCGCGGACGAGACCAGGCCGTCCGACTACAGCGCCGAGGCCGGCGACGAAGAGCTGGAGAACGCGCCGGAGCCTGTAGCGGCGCACTGATTCGCGCGGTACGCGCCCTGTGATCGCGCCGCCTTCTCCGTGAACACTGGAGGAGGCGGCGCGATCATATGTATGAACAGGCGTGCACGCCGGGCACCACCAGACCGGACCGGCATCCGGCCGGAACCTGATCGACCACGGGGAGCTCGCGGCCATGGCAGAACTCGGCACCACCCTCAACGGCCAGCACCAGTCCACCCAGCACCAGCCCGTCCAGGGCCCGCACCAGCAGCACGTCACCGCCCAGAACCCGCACCTGCACCACGTCAGCGGCCACCGCGCGGCGGTGTCCGGCCGGCTGCCGTCCGTGCTGATCGCCACCCGGCACGGCGAGTCCACCGCCAACGTCGAGTTCCAGCTCGCCGAGGCCGCCGGTGCGCTGAGCGTCCCGATCAGCTGCCGCGACGCCGACATCCCGCTGTCGCTCCAGGGCCGCCGGCAGGCCCAGGCGCTCGGCCACTGGTGGGCCGCGCTGCCCAGCGCCGACCGCCCGCGCAGCGTCTGGTGCTCGCCGTACGTCCGCACCGTCGAGACCGCCCGGATCGCGCTCGCCCAGGCCGCCGGGCTCGGCGCCGTCCCGGTCACCCTGGCCGTCCGCTACGACGAGCGGCTGCGCGACCGCGAACTCGGCGTCCTGGAGATGCTGCCGAAGGCCGCGATCGAGGCCAAGCACCCGGAGGAGGCGGCCCGGCGGCGCAAGATGGGCGAGCTCTACTACCGCCCGCCGGGCGGCGAGTCCTGGGCGGACGTCGCGCTGCGGGTGCGCAGCCTGCTGCGGGACCTGTGCGAGGAGGAGTCCGGCCGGCCCGTCCTGCTGGTCGCCCACGACTGCACGGTGCTGATGCTCCGCTACGCGCTGGACCGGCTCAACGAGGAGCAGCTCATCGCGCTCGGGCCGGTGCACAACTGCTCCACCAGCCTCTGGCGGGCCCAGGACGGGCGGCTGCGGCCGGACGGCTGGAACGGGGTCGGGCACCTGACGGCCCCGGCGGACTGACGGCCCGCCCGCTCGACCCCGGAGGGCCGCCCCACCAGCCGGTCCGGCACACTGGCCCGATGGACTTCCTCATCCGCGAGGCCCTCCCCGAGGACCTCGCCGCCGCCGGCCGGATCACCGTCGACGCCTTCGTCGGCGGCGGCTTCACCTCCCCCGACAGCCCCTACGTCGAGCGGCTGGGCGACGCCGGACGACGGGCCCGGGAGGCCGAACTGCTGGTCGCCGTCGACGCGGCCGGAGCCGGGGTCCTCGGCAGCGTGACCTTCGCGGTCGGCGGCACCGAGTGGGCCGACATCGCCACCCCGGGGGAGGGCGAGATCCGGATGCTCGCCACCGCCGCCGCCTCCCGCGGCCGCGGCGTCGGCGAGGCGCTGGTGCGCGCCGCCGTCGCCCGCAGCCGCGAACTCGGCCTGGCCGGCATGGCGTTCTCCACCCAGCCGACGATGACCACCGCCCACCGCGTCTACGAGCGGATAGGTTTCCGGCGCGCCCCCGAGCGCGACTGGGAGCCGATCCCGGGGATGCGCCTGATGGTCTACACCATGGCGTTCTAGCGGGGCTTCTTGTCGTACCCCGGCGCCACGTAGACGGTGTACCGGCCGTGCTTGCCGCTCGTCACCACGGTGACCACCCGGTACCCGGCGGCCTTCAGCGTCGGCTGGATCTCCTTGTCGATGGCCCCGGTCTGGGTGAAGTCCAGGACCACGACCTTCCACTCGTGGGCCTGGATGCCGGCCTGGATCGCGGGCACCCCGTTCTGCATCCGACCGGTGTCCGGGTTCCGCCGGTACACGGACACCAGGTCGTGCCACTGCTGCCAGTTGCTCTGCTCGCGCAGGTAGTACGCGGGGACGTTGTAGTTCTCGACCAGGTAGCGGTCCTCGCCCTTGACGACGTACGGCTCCAGCGCGGCGACGAACTCCTTGGAGTTCGACCACTCCCCGTACATCTCCCGGCCCTGGGCGGTGCCCGCCCAGGCCAGCGGGCCGACCACCAGTGCCGCGGCCACCACCCCGGCCACCAGGTGCAGCCGCTCCTTCAGCCACAGCACCGCGCGGGCCAGCACCAGGCCCGCCACGACGCAGGAGAACCAGGCGCCGAAGTCGACGTGCTTCTGCAGCGACAGCCAGGTGTGGATGCGGATCTGGTTGACCGGCGCCATCATCCCGGCCAGCAGCAGGAGCAGCGCCAGCCAGAACTCGGACCAGGCCGGGCCGCCGCGCCGCCGCGCCCGCACCAGCTGCACCAGCACCCCGGCCAGCGCGACCAGCAGCAGCGGGCCGACCCACCGGGCGGCCTCCGAGGCCACGTAGGAGTACGAGTCGTGGCCCGGGTTGCGCTTCAGGGTGGTGTGGTTGAAGCCGTCGACGCTCTTCTGCCCGGCCGCCAGCGCCGCCGCGCCGATCGTCACCACGAAGGCGAGCAGCACCAGCAGGCCGCGCCGCCAGGCCTCCCAGGTGCGCAGCGACCCGCGCGGCCCGGCCAGCACCGCGATGCCCGCCACCACCGGCACCCAGAGCAGCGCGGCGTACTTGGTGGCACCGGCCAGGGCCAGCAGTGTTCCGGAGGCGACCAGGCTCGGGTACCCGCCGCCGGTGGTCAGCCGCACCGCGCAGTACCCGGCCCAGGCGAGGATCGCCAGCGCCATCGCGTCGTAGGTGGCCAGGCCGCCGAGGAACTGGGTGGGGCCGAGCGCGGCGAAGGCCGCCGCCGCGCAGAACGCCGCGAGCGAGCCGTGCAGCCTCCGGGTGGCCAGGTGCACGGCCGCGGTGGCGGAGAGCATGAACGCCAGGCTCAGCAGCCGGGCGCCGTTCAGCCCGCCGAGGAAGTCCGCGACGGCCACCACCACCGGGTAGATCAGCGGCGATCCGGAGAAGAAGGACTCGTAGTCCGCCACCGGGTTGCCGTGCCGCAGGTGGGCGATCTCCTGGTACCCGGCGTAGATGTAGGTGCCCTCGTCGATGAAAGCGGTGTTGCTGAGGATCAGGTGGTACGAGAGCGCCGCCTGGATCAGCAGCACGGCCACCAGCGGCAGCCAGTCCGCCCGCAGCGCCGGCCGGGCCGGGTGCGCCACCGGGGGTGGGCCGGACCTGCGGCGGCGCCGGTCGGCGGCCGGGTGGCCCGGCCCCGGCCCGGTGGCCGTCCGGTCACGCTCGCCGAGGGCCACCCCGCCCGGCCTGGCGTCGCCGAGGACCGGCTTTCGGGTGGACTCGGGCCGGATCCAGCGGCCGTCCGCGCTCATCAGTACTGCTCCTCATCTGGGGATTCGGCACCCCGGAAACGCCCCTGGCGGGGGTGTGTCCCGGGTGCACCACGGCCGCCGCCCCACACTGCCGGGGACGACGGCCGGACGTTCGAAAGGGCCGGTCGGCCCTGTGGCGGGTCCCGCGGACGGTGTGCACCGGACCGCGCGACCCGCCCCTGCGGGGGTCAGCCGCCGAGCCAGGCCGCGGCCGGCGCGACGGACGGCGGCGAGCTCGGGCCGGCCACGATCTTGACGATGTCGGCCTCGGGCAGCACCTGGTTCCACACCTGGATGTCGGCCACCGCCCCGTGCCAGGGGTCGGCCCACTGCCCGTTGGAGCTCAGCCGCCCCACCTGGAGGGAGTTGGTGCCGCTCGGCTGCACCCCGGCCGACTTGGCCGAGGACTGCGGGGCGCCGTTGACGTACAGGGTGAGCTGGCCCGACGGGTCGTCGTACACCCCGGTCAGCAGCACCCACTGGTTGACCGTCGCGTCGCCCTTGGACCAGGCGATGGCCGAACCGCCGCCCGGCACCTGGACCTTGAAGTACCACTGGTCGTGCCCGTTGTTGCCGGCCCGGCCCATCGAGTAGGAGTAGTACTGGCCGTCGCCCTGGCTGACCGCGCTGCGGTTGCCGTTGGGCACGTCGACCAGCACCCGCGCGGAGACGGTGAAGCTCTTGCCGACGTCGACGACCGAGGTGGACGTCGAGGCGAACGAGTCCTGGCCGCTGGGAAGTTTGAGGACCTGTCCGGAGAAGCCGGCCATCGTCCCCTGCTTGGCGTCGGCCCCCAGGTTGAGCGCGGCCGTGCCCTTCTTGGCGGGCAGCGAGCCGACGGTCGGCGGGCTGTCGATGCCCTTGCCGGGCGGCGTGCTCCCCTGGCCCGACGGGCTCGTCGGGCTGGACGGACCGGGGCTCGTCGGCCCCGGGGTCTTCGGACCGGGCGTGACGGGGCCGTGCGTCGTCGGGTCGTCGCCCTTCTTGGAGTGCTGGTAGTACCAGAACCCGCCGCCACCGGCCGCGGCCACCACCACGGCGGCGGTCACCGCGCCGATCAGCTTGCGCCGGCGGCCGCGCTTGGCGGCCTGCTCGTTCCGGTCGGCCAGCGCCTCCCAGTCCGGCGTGCCGGAGGACGGGGCCGGCAGGCCGGAGGAAGGGGCCGGCGGCTGGAAGCCGCCCTGCTGCTGCCAGTGCGCCACGGGCTGCTGGCTGGCCGGCGGGAACGGCTGCCGGTCGGCGGCCGGTCCGGGCTGCGGCATCAACGGCTGTCCCGGCAACGGCTGCCCGGGCAACGGCTGCCCGGGCAGCGGTTGTCCCGGCAGCGGTTGTCCCGGCAACGGGTGGACGGGCGGCTGCTGGACGGGCGGCTGCGCCTGCTGCGGCGCCACCGGGCCGGGCCGCACCGGCCCCGGCACCACCGGGGCGGGCCCGCCGCCCGGCTGCGGCACCGGCGGCACCGGCTGCGGCACCGGATGCGGCGTCACCTGCTGGGGCTGCGCGGGTGCGGCGGGCGGCGGCCCGTAGCCGGACGCGGGCCCGAAGGCTCCGCTCGGGGACTGCGGTGGCACACCGGTGGCCGGAGCGGCCCCCCCGGCCGGTGCCTGCCGCGGTGGCGTGGCGGGCCGGCCCGGCTCGCCACTCGGTACCGGTCGATCGCTCATGGGCCGAATGCTAGGGCATCGGCCCCGACACGCCCATGGGGGGTGCGTGGACGAATCGTCAGTTCGGCCGCCCTTCACCGAGTACGACGCGGGGTCGCCCGACCCCGGTCACGCGACCCCGTTGTACGGCAGCTTCCAGCGCTGCGAGACGGTGTCCGCGCACGGCCGCAACTGCACCACCGTCCCGTCCGCGAGCGCGCCGCCCGCGGTGCCCAGGCACAGCCCGGTGTCCGGATGCCTCAGTCGCTGCCCCGGTGCGGTGACCCAGCGCTGCGCCGGGCCGCCGGTGCAGTCGGCGAGCGTCACCGAGGTGCGGTCGGCGGCCGGCGCCAGGCAGGCCGCTCCCCCGCGCAGCGACCCGTCGTTGCCCACCGTCCAGCCGGTCGAGACGGCCTGGTCGCCGCAGGACCCGACGGTCACCGGGGTGCCGGCCGCCCCGCCGCCGCCGTGCCGCAGGCAGATCCCGGGCGCGCCCGCCGGGACCTCGCCGGCCGGCAGGCCGACCCGGTTGTGGAAGGCGAAGGACTCGCTGCGCAGGCCGGTGCCGCCGCTCCAGACCTCGAAGCCGGCCTGCACCCGGCACAGGTAGGAGCCCGTGGGGACGTACCCGCGCGCCATCGCGTCGGCGGTGAACAGCCGCAGGTCGAGGCCGCGGGTGGTGTGGGTCGGTGCCGTGCGCACGTAGCTGATGACGCTGTGCGGGCTGGTGATCGGCGCCTGGTACACGTGGTAGGCCGCGTCCCCGAACGGCTGGGAGTCCGCCACCTTGTCACCGGCGGGCTTCACGTTGTCGGTGGCGTCCAGCCAGATCATCAGTTCGGCGCTCTCACCGGGCAGGCAGTTGCCCGGGCTGGAGCCGTACCAGAGGTCGAAGGAGAGGTTGAAGGAGCCGCTCACCTTGCCGTTGGCGTCCCAGTCGACGGTGGCGTCGCCGAGCGCGCTCACCGGCACCGGCAGTCCGTTGGCGCCCGGGGCGGTGGAGACGTTGGGGTAGGCGCCCGGGGCCAGCGGGTTCTTGGGGACGAAGTCCTCGGCCCGGGAGAACGTGAACCCGCTCGACCCGACCGGCTCCACGCAGACCGTGCCGGCGGTGTTCCACGGGTTGGGTTCGAGGATCTTGCTGCCGCCGTCCATCGCCAGCTTGGGGAACGGTTCCCGCGCGGTCGAGCAGAGGCTCTGCGCCGTCGCCGTGGCGGCCGGCGGCTCGTCCGCCGCCCGGACGTCGCCGCTGCAACCCGCCAGCAGTACGGCGCCCGCGCCGAACGCGGCGACCGCCCGCAGCCCCCGCGCCAGCCGCCCGGCCGTGCCGTCCTCGATGATCATCACTCTTCCCCGCACCGTCCTCGACCGTGGAGCGGACTACCGTACACAAGCCCTTCCACCACACCTCGTTCACATCACGATCAGAACTCGATATCGGTTCCGAACGGCGAACCGCAGGTGGGGGAAGCCGCTGGAAAGGGGTCGGTCCCGTACGATCCTGCCGTCCCCCCTCTGCCCGGCCGACAACGGCCGCCGCACGGGGACGGTTCAGAATCGACACGGTTCCGGGGGAGTAGAGCACGTGACTGTCACCGAGGGCCCGCGCCTCGCGGGAAGCGGCCGGCCACCCGTCTCACGACGCCGCAACCGGCGCGACCCTGGCGCCCGCACCCGCTGGGGCCTGCTCCCCCAACCGCCGGACAACTCCGAGAAGTACCTCTACGCCCGCACCAACCTGTGGGTGCTGACCTGCTTCTCCCTCATCAGCTTCGCCTGCATGGTGACCAGTGAGATCGGGCTGCTGAAGTCGACGCCGTGGTTCCTGTTCTTCATACCCCCGCTCGCCTTCACCATCGTCTACTACCTGATCTCCCGTTGGGTGCACGGGTTCAACGAGACCTTCGACCTCTCCGCCCACCGCGCGCTGGTCAAGTCCTGGCAGCCCGAGCACTACCCGACCGTCGACGTCTTCCTTCCGGTCGCCGGCGAGCCGATCGAGGTCCTGCACAACACCTGGACCCACGTCGCCCGGCTGCGCGACCACTACCCGGGCAACGTCACCCCGTACGTCCTCGACGACAGCAACAGCCCGCAACTCGCCCAGATGGCCGTCGACTTCGGCTTCGTGTACGGCACCCGTGACAAGCTCGGCTGGTTCAAGAAGGCCGGCAACCTCCAGTTCGGCTTCCGCAACTCCGACGGCGACTACATCCTCATCCTGGACGCCGACTTCGCGCCCCGGCCGGACCTGCTGAACGAGATGCTCCCCTACATGGAGACCGACCCGGGCATCGGCATCGTCCAGTCCCCGCAGTTCTTCCGCATCCTGGACTCGCAGAACTGGATCGAGCGCGGCGCCGGCGCCGTCCAGGAACTGTTCTACCGGACCGTCCAGGTCTCCCGGCAGAAGAACGACGGCGCCATCTGCGTCGGCAGCTGCGCGGTCTACCGGCGCGCGGCGCTGGAACAGAACGGCGGCACCACGCTGATCGGCCACTCCGAGGACGTGCACACCGGCTTCGACCTGCGCCGCCTCGGCTGGGACCTCCAGTACATACCCGTGGCCCTGGCCACCGGTGTCTGCCCGGACAACGTCGGCGGCTTCTTCAACCAGCAGTACCGCTGGTGCACCGGCTCGATGAGCCTGCTCGGCAGCAAGAAGTTCTGGCAGACCAAGCTGCGGCCGGCCACCCGCGCCTGCTACATGTCCGGCTTCTTCTACTACATCCACACGGCGCTGTTCACCGTCGTCTCGCCGCTCATCCCGATCGTCCTGCTGCTCGCCCGCCCCGACCTGATCCGCTGGGAGAACACCGCGCTGGTGCTGCCCGGCCTGATCTACGCGACGGTCATCTTCCCGCTGTGGCACCGCAATCCGTACCGGCTGGAGGCCTGGGCCGCCCGCATGATGTACGGCTGGGCGCACGTCTTCGCCATCTGGGACATCGTGCGCGGCAGCCGGATGGCCTGGCAGCCGACCGGCTCCAGCGGCGCCAAGAAGAACAAGACCCGCCGGTTCTGGATCGGCGTCATCGCCTGGGGCGGCGGAACGGCCCTGCTCTGGGTGCTGCTGAGCATCTGGCGGATGCTCACCATGGGCCCGCTGAACTTCGCCCTCGTCCTCGCCTCCGGCCTCTTCTACGCCACCGTCGTCGGCCGGGTCCTCGTCCAGCCGCGCCCCACGGAAGCAGTGTGATCGCCATGACCGCCCCCCTCAGGCGGGCCGGCCGGCTCCGTCCCCGGCTGGCGCTCCCGCTGCTGACCGCCGCCGGCCTGCTGCTCGTCACCGGATGCGGCCCCGAGGACCCAGGCTTCGCGATGCAGAACGAACTCGCCGCCCCGGCCGCCACCGGCGCCGCCCCCGCCGCGACCCCCGCCACCGGCGCCGCACCGGGCGCGCCCTCCGCGCCCACCACCGCCAAGGCCCTGCCGGAGGGCGTCCCGTACGACGTCACCCCGCTGCTCAAGCCCAGCCACAAGTACCTCGGCGCCGCCCTTCCCGACGTGCCCGGCACGATGGACGCGCTGCCCGCCTACAGCTCCGCGATCGGCAAGCAGCCCAACGTCCTGGAGTTCTACTCCCACTGGAAGGGCGGCTTCGACACCGCCGGCGCACGCCGGATCCACGACGCCGGGGCACTTCCCTTCATGGCCTGGGAGCCGCACGACCGCTCGCTCGCCTCGATCGCGGCCGGCGACACCGACGACTACGTGCGCGGCGTCGCCAAGTCCGTCGCCAAGTTCAACCTGCCGATCGCCATCAGCATCGCCCACGAGATGAACGGCGACTGGTACCCGTGGGGCCGTCAGGCCGCCACCGCCCAGGACTTCGTGGACGCCTGGCGCCACGTCCACGACATCTTCGACCAGGCCGGCGCCACCAACGTGATCTGGGTCTGGAGCCCCAACATCACCGACCCCGCGCCCAACACCCGCCTGGCGCCGTACTACCCCGGCGACACCTACGTCGACTGGGCCGGCATGACCGGCTACTTCACCAAGAGCGGGCCGAAGACCTTCGAGGCCCTGTACGGGCCGACCATGACCGAGATCCGCGCCTTCTGCAAGAAGCCCTTCTTCATCAGCGAGACCGCCTCCGAGCAGGGCAAACGCCAACGCGCGGACATCGACCAGCTGTTCTCCGGGCTGGAGGCGCACGACGACATCGTCGGCTTCGTCTGGTTCAACATCGTCAAGCGGGCGGACTGGCGGGTCGAGGCCGTCCCGGACACCCTCGCGGCGTTCAAGCAGCGCGTGTCCGACCCCCGTTACGGCTTCGACATCCGGAATCCCCGATGAGCACTGAGTCCGACTTCTCCCCCGTCCCGCCCGGCTCGCCCGTCCTGCCCGGCTCGCCCGTCCCGCCCGGCCGCGCGGCGCACGACCCGGCGGCCGAGCCCCAGCCGGACCTCATCGCCCAGGGCCGGGCCCGCCGTCGGGCCGCGCAGGGCCGGCAGGCCGAGCAGGCCGGGCCCGGCTTCGGTGCGCAAGGCCGGCAGGCCGGGCCCGAACCGGACTTCGCCGCGCCGGGCCGTGCCGCCCACGACCCGGTGGCCGAACCCCAGCCGGACTTCGTCGAACAGGGCCGGGCCGCCCGCCGCCGTGCCGCGCAGGCCGCGATGGCCGAAGCCCGGCCGGAGTCCGCACCGGAGTCCGCACCGGAGTCCGCCGAGCCCCGGCAGCCGGCCGCCCCGATGGCCGCGGTGGCCCCGGTCGCCCCGGTGGCCGCGCCCGATCCGGGCCCTGTCGCCCAGGAGCCCGTCGCCCAGGGCCGCGCCGCCCGCCGCCGCGCCGCCCAGGCCCAGCAGACCGAGCCCGAACCGGACTTCACCGAGCGGGGCCGCACGGCCGTCGCCGTGAACGAGGCCGCGCACGAGACCGCACACGAGGCCCCGGACGAGACCGCCGACAAGGCCGAGCCCCACCGCACCACCGGCGCCGTCGACAACCCCGACGGCATACCGCTGGCCCCGTACACCATCCCGGAGGTCCCGGCGATCGGCTGGGACCCGGGCACCAGCCCGCGCCGGCGCTGGATCGCCCGCGGCCTGCTGGGCGCCGTGCTGACCGTCCAGGCCGCGCTCTCGCTGCGCCTGCTGGCCGCCGCCCACCCCGACGAGGCCGCCACCATGGTCGCCGGCCGCCAGCAGCTCGACCACCTGCTGCACGGCACCCCGGTCACCACCGACCTGATCGAGCGGGTGCAGGGCTCGCCCTGGCTCTACCCGCCGCTGGCCGGCGCCGCCGCCGATGCCAACGGCATCTGGGGCACCCGGCTGCTCAGCCTCGGCTTCGCACTGATCACCACGGTGCTGCTGTACTCGCTGACCCGGCGGCTGTTCAACGAGCGGGTGGCCATCTGCGCCATCGCCGTCTACGCCGTCCTCCAGTCCACCGTCGTGACCGGCTTCTACGCCGCGCCCGAGTCCCTCGCCGTCCTCCTGGTCGCCCTCTCCGCCTGGGCCACGGTGTTCACCGCCCGCCGCCATCCGGCCCTGGCCCTGCTCGCCGCCCCACCCGCGGCCCTGGCCTGCGCCGTCGCCTACTCCGCGGCCTTCGCCCTCCCGGCCCTGGTCGCCCTCGCCTTCGCCTGCGCCCGGCCGTACCACCGGGCCGGGCCGGCCGCCCTGCGCGCGCTGCTGGCGGGCGCCGGCACCCTCGTCCTGCTGCTCCCGGGCGGCACGCTCGGCAAGCTCGCCGGGTGGTCGCCCTCGCAGGGCGGCGCCGCCGGCTCGGCCGGCTCGATCCTGCTCTCCACCCTCAAGTGGGCCGGCCTGTTCACCGTCCTCGCCGTGGCCGGCACCATCGCCTACGCGCGCCGCGAGCAGATGAACGAGCACGACGCGCCCGAGAAGGACTCCGTTCCCACCACCCGGGGCCGGCGCGCCCTGCTCGGCACCGTCCTGACCGCCACCGCCCTGCTGGTCCCCGCCGCCCACGTGTGGACCGGCACCTCCGGCGCGCTGTTCCGCCACCTCGCCTACGGCATGCTGCTGGCCGCCCCGCTCGCCGGGGTCGGCCTGACCCGGCTGGTCGGCGCCCACTTCCGCCACCCCCAGCTGGGCATCCTGGTCTGGGTCGCGCTGCTCGCCCTCGGCCTGGAGCAGTCCGCCCTGCGCTACCAGAACGGCCCCGACTCCGGCCGCCTGCCGGCCGTCCTGAGGGTCCACACCGAGCCCGAGGGCCGCTACCTCACCGAGGTCGACGGACTCGCCGAGTACTACCTCGGCGGCGTCTCCAAGCCCGAGCAGTGGATCTCCTCGCGCACGGGCACGGAGTACCGCGACGCCGCCGGGGTGCGGCACCACGGCGACGACGGCAGCGTGGCCGCGATCCGCGACGGCTGGTTCACCATGGTCGTCCTCGACAGCACCGCGCCGAAGGCCACCGACCGGGCCCTGAGCGACGCCGTGACGGCCTCCGGGAACTACCGGCTGGTCGCCCAGTTCACCTCCCCGACCGGCGATTCGAGCACGTACAAGGTCTATCTGAAGCACTGACGGGCCACCCGGTCCACCGACACCCGCGACACGACAGGCACAACATATGGTGCCGCCGCAAGCCGGCGGCACTACATGTATGCTCGCTTCTGCTGTCGATGCAGGGGAACCCGGTGCGAATCCGGGACTGCCCCGCAGCGGTGTGCGGACGGCTCGAGCAGCCGTACCGCGAGTCCGAGTACCTGCCGACGGCCTGCGCCACGGCCCTCCCGCAGAGGCCGCGCGCCAGCACGAGCAGTACACCTCCGGGCCTCGCGGGCGGGCCGGGGAGTCACCGTCGCGCGACGCCGTCTGCGTTCGCGCCGTGCTCCCCTGCCCCGATCGGCCCGGCGGCCCCCGATCACCGCCGCCGATCGCCGCCAGGAGAGAGCGCCTTGACCACCGCCGCCTCAGTCACCCTGCCCACCCAGGGCACCGGTACCGCCTTCACCGACCCGACGGTCTCCGACCCCGGCGGCGCCCTGCTGCGGCTGCTCACCGACCGCAGCACCGACCTCACCGAGGTCGACCCCGGCCACGTCGCCGCCGCCGCGCTGCGCGGCCGCCACGCCGGCTCGGACTTCGCCGAGCTGCGCGGGCTGGCCGTGGACGCCGCCGCGTCGATGATCGCCGAGGACCCGCAGTACTCGAAGCTGGCCGCCCGCCTGCTCGCGCTGGAGATCGTCGACGAGGCGAACAGCCAGGGCTCGGTCTCCTTCTCCGCCTCGATCGCCGTCGGCCACGCCGAGGGCCTGATCGGCGACACCACCGCGGACTTCGTCGCCAAGCACGCCGCCGCCCTGGACGCGCTGATCGACACCGCGGGCGACGACCGCTTCGAGTACTTCGGCCTGCGCACCGTGCAGTCCCGCTACCTGCTGCGCCACCCGATCACCCGCAAGGTGATCGAGACCCCGCAGCACTTCCTGCTCCGCGTCGCCTGTGGCCTGGCGGTCGGCGACTCCGAGCAGTCCGTCCGCGAGGTCGCCGAGCTGTACGGCCTGATGAGCCGCCTGGAGTACCTGACCTCCTCGCCGACGCTCTTCAACTCCGGCACCCGGCACCCGCAGATGTCCAGCTGCTACCTGCTGGACTCGCCGCTGGACAACCTGGACTCGATCTACAACCGCTACGCGCAGATCGCCCGCCTCTCCAAGCACGCCGGCGGCATCGGCCTGTCCTACTCGCGCATCCGCTCGCGCGGCAGCCTGATCCGCGGCACCAACGGCAAGTCCAACGGCATCGTGCCGTTCCTGCGCACCCTCGACTCCTCGGTCGCCGCCGTCAACCAGGGCGGCCGCCGCAAGGGCGCGGCCTGCGTCTACCTGGAGACCTGGCACGCCGACATCGAGGAGTTCCTGGAGCTCCGCGACAACACCGGCGAAGAGGCCCGCCGCACCCACAACCTCAACCTGGCGCACTGGATCCCGGACGAGTTCATGCGCCGCGTGAACGCCAACGAGGACTGGTCGCTGTTCTCCCCGGCCGACGTTCCCGAGCTGGTCGACCTGTGGGGCGCCGACTTCGACGAGGCCTACCGCAAGGCCGAGCTGGCCGGCAAGGCCGTCCGCACCATCCCGGCGCAGACCCTGTACGCCCGCATGATGCGCACCCTGGCGCAGACCGGCAACGGCTGGATGACCTTCAAGGACGCCTCCAACCGCGCCGCCAACCAGACCGCGCTGCCGGGCCGCACCGTGCACTCCTCCAACCTGTGCACGGAGATCCTGGAGGTCACGGACGACTCCGAGACCGCCGTCTGCAACCTGGGCTCGGTCAACCTCGGCGCCCACGTGGCCCCGGGTGCCACCGCCGACGACCTGATCAACGCGATGGACTGGGAGCGGCTGGACGCCACCGTGCGCACCGCCGTCACCTTCCTCGACCGCGTGGTGGACATCAACTTCTACCCGACCACCGAGGCCGGCACCTCCAACTCCCGCTGGCGGCCGGTCGGCCTCGGCGTGATGGGCCTCCAGGACGTCTTCTTCAAGCTGCGGATCGACTTCGACTCGGCCGAGGCCGCGCGGCTGTCCACGCTCATCGCCGAGCGCATCATGCTCACCGCGTACGAGCGCTCCGCCGACCTCGCCGAGCAGCTGGGCCGCCACGAGGCGTACGGCGAGACCCGCGCCGCCCGCGGCGAGCTGCACATCGACCACTTCCCGACGGCCGCGCCGCAGTGGGGCGAGAAGTGGGACGCGCTGCGCGCCCGCATCGCCGTCACCGGCCTGCGCAACTCGCTGCTGCTGGCCATCGCGCCGACCGCGACGATCGCGTCCATCGCCGGCGTGTACGAGTGCATCGAGCCGCAGGTGTCCAACCTGTTCAAGCGCGAGACGCTGTCCGGCGAGTTCCTCCAGGTCAACCCGTACCTGGTGCGCGAGCTCAAGGACCTCGGCGTCTGGGACCAGCAGACCCGCGACGCGCTGCGCGACGCCAACGGCTCCGTCCAGGACCTGAACTGGCTGCCGGAAGGGGTGCGTTCGCTGTACCGCACCGCCTGGGAGCTGCCCCAGCGCGCGCTGATCGACCTGGCCGCGGCCCGCATGCCGTACCTGGACCAGAGCCAGTCCCTGAACCTGTTCATGGCGGCGCCGACCATCGGCAAGCTCAGCTCGATGTACGCCTACGCGTGGAAGGTCGGTCTGAAGACCACCTACTACCTGCGTTCGCGCCCGGCGACCCGCATCGCCCAGGCCGCGTCCGGCACCGCCCGCGCCGCGTCCGCCGCGTCCGCGCCGGCGCCCGTGCCCGTGAACACCCCCTCCCTCACCCCGGAGCAGGAAGCCGCCATCGCCTGCTCCCTGGAGAACCCCGAGTCCTGCGAGGCCTGCCAGTAATGTCCGACGACCGCCAGAAGATGCTGCTCGACCCCGGCTTCGAGCTGACCCTGCGCCCGATGCGCTACCCGTCGTTCTACGACCGGTACCGGGACGCCATCAAGAACACCTGGACCGTCGAGGAGGTGGACCTGCACTCCGACGTCGCCGACCTGGCGAAGCTCAGCGAGGGCGAGCGTCACCTGATCGGCCGGCTGGTCGCGTTCTTCGCGACGGGCGACTCGATCGTCTCCAACAACGTGGTGCTGAGCCTCTACAAGCACATCAACTCCCCGGAGGCGCGGCTGTACCTGTCGCGCCAGCTGTTCGAGGAGGCCGTGCACGTCCAGTTCTACCTGACGCTGCTGGACACCTACCTGCCCGACCCGGAGGACCGCAACGCGGCCTTCGCCGCGGTGGAGAACATCCCCTCCATCCGCCAGAAGGCCCAGTTCTGCTTCAAGTACATGAACGCGGTCGACCACATCGACTCGCTCCAGACGAAGGAGGACAGGCGGGCGTTCCTGCTCAACCTGATCTGCTTCGCGGCGTGCGTCGAGGGTCTGTTCTTCTACGGCGCGTTCGCCTACGTGTACTGGTTCCGGAGCCGGGGCCTGCTGCACGGTCTCGCGACCGGCACCAACTGGGTGTTCCGCGACGAGTCCATGCACATGGACTTCGCGATGTCGGTCGTGGACACCGTGCGCGAGGAGGAGCCCGACCTCTTCGACGACGAGATGGCCAAGCAGGTCACGGAGATGCTGGAGGAGGCCGTCGAGGCCGAGCTCCAGTTCGCCAAGGACCTCTGCGGTGACGGTCTCGCCGGCATGAACACCGAGTCGATGCGCCAGTACCTGGAGGCCGTCGCCGACCAGCGCCTCGCGCGGCTCGGCCTGCCGATCCGCTACGGGTCGACCAACCCGTTCGGCTTCATGGAGCTCCAGAACGTCCAGGAGCTGACCAACTTCTTCGAGCGTCGCGTGTCGGCGTACCAGGTGGCCGTCGAGGGCTCGGTGTCCTTCGACGACGACTTCTAGGAAGTAGGGACACGACGGAGGTGCCCCGCACGGCCACAGCCCGTGCGGGGCACCTCTGTTTGATCAGTCGGTCGGGAACTCCCCGGACTTGACCCCGGCGAGGAACGAGGCCCAGGCATCGGCCGCGAAGAGCAACGCCGGCCCACCCGGGTCCTTCGAGTCACGCACCGGCACGACATCGGTGACGCCATCGGCCACCTCGACACACTCGCTCTGCGCACCCGAGAACGAGGACTTGCGCCAGCTACCCCCGACGCCCAAGGCCGTTAGAAGGTCGGCGACCTCGATGCAATCGCCTCCTTGCCCGCTGTAGGTGCTCTTACGCCATAGGACGTCCCCCAGATCCGCTGCGAGCATGCCCCACATCTCCGCTGTTTGGCGGCACAGCACCCGGCCGGGCCGAAGCGAACACATCGACACGTACTTACCCGCCGTAGAACTCTCCAGCCTTCACACCACGGACGAAGGCGGTCCACGCGTCAGCAGAGAACGACAAGGTCGGCCCGCTCGGGTCCTTCGAGTCCCGAACAGCCATTGCCGCCAGCCCGGTCTGGGCCTCAAGGCAGTTCCCGCCCTGCCCGCTGTAGGAGCTCTTCCGCCACTCGGAATCTTCAGTCACGACTTCACCCATCCTTGCCCGGAGTTCACAACTCCCGCCGTACCTGAGCGATCATGTCGAGACTGTCAACTGGACTCAAGGCAATTGAACGGAGGGAATCAAAGATCAACGTGTACTCATCGATCTCGGCCTGAGTCTCCATGTAGAGCGTCCCGGTCCGGTGCTCCACGCAGACAACGTCGGAGTAGTCGGGCGACGGAAAGCCGAACATCACGAACGATCCCATCAAACCGGCGTGGGCACCCGCGCGATCCGGCAGAACCTGAAGCTCCACGTAGGGATGCTCAGCCATCTCGGCCAGCTTGTCGAGCTGCCCGGCCATGACCTTCGCGCCACCCACCTGAACGCGCAGCGCAGCTTCGCCCTCGATCACGCACAGCCGTGGCGGGCTGGTCTTGTTGAGCACCTGTTGCCGCTCCATCCGGGCGGTCACCAGGGCATCCACCTGTTCGGCAATCAGCCCGGAAGGCTTGGCCTGCATCACCGCGCGAGCGTAGTCGGGTGTCTGCAAGAGACCAGAGATCAGCATGTTCTCGAACGACCTGATGTAGTCAGCCGTCTCCTCGTAATCGATGAAGTCCGAGTAGGACGGCCGAGCCAAGCTCGCCCGCTGAACCCAGCCAGGCTCACGGCCGCGACGGGCGAGCGCGACCAACTCCTCGACGCGGCTCTCGTCTTCCATGCCGTAGTACGTCAGCAGATCGCGCAGCTCACCGAGCGAAATGCCCAGCCGGGCATTCTCTATCCGACTGATCTTCGAACGATGACAGCCGATCCGGTCCGCTGCCCCTTCGGGCGACTTGCCGGCCTCTTCCCGCAGCCTGACCAGAGCGGCTGCCAGCCGCCTGCGGCGCACCGTTGGTCGCGCTTGGCTCATCTGATGCTCCATCACACCGGTTGAGCTCCAGATCCTACCCCCTCCAAAAAAGATCTTGGAAAATTTCCAATGAGCAAGTTGCGAACAGGCTCATTTCCATCGCATGCTACTCAACGTAGCCATCAAGTCGACGTATCGTGATGCCGACGAGCTGGTCGCCGGGCATCCCCATGCCCTCTTCAGTCGCCCTCACCCGCACACTCCAGAGGTGGCCCCGCCATGCCTGAAGACCTCTCCCCCTTCTCCCCCGCCCCCACCGAGCGGAGCTGCTGGCTCCCCCGACGCCACGACTCCCCCCGCGCGGCCCGCTGGGCGCTCCACGATTTCCTCCGCCCGCACCCCTCCGGCGAACTCCTCGTCTTCACCGGTGAGTTGCTGGTCAGCGAGCTCGTCACCAACGCCGTCCAGCACTGCCACGCCCCGCTCAACCACCTGATCCTCGTCCGCTTCGACCTCTCCCCGGAGGACACCCTCCGCATCGAAGTGCACGACACCGACCCCGAAGAGCCCACGCCCAGCGCCGCTACCCCCACCGCCGAGACCGGCCGAGGCCTGTTCCTCGTCCAGAAGTTGGCGACCCAGTGGGGCTGCTGCCCGCGCGAGAGCGGCGTCGGCAAGTTCGTCTGGTGCCACATCTCCCCCGAGGCGGCCGCCGCGTGAGCACCGTCCGCGCCGGGATCGCCGGCATCCTGGCCCCCGCCGACTTCCCGAGCGTCGACCACGCCCACCTCGCCCGCGCGGCCCGCCGGGACTTCATCCGGCTCCTCCTCGACCCCGGCAGCGGCGACGGCATCGCCGACCGCCTCACCTACAGCGACACCTGGAGCACCACCCTCCACCTCGGCGAGATGACCGACCGGACCGCCCACCCGATCACCATCACCACCCGGCAGCCCTGAACTCCCCCGCCTCCGCCCGGCGTTCACGCCGGGCGGAGGCAGTCAAACCGCCCGTCCTTGACGCTGCACCACAAGATCCTTAGTCAATGACGCGCATAGTCGCGTCCATGCATGGACGGCGTGCCGCCCACACCCCTAACTTGGCCACAGGTTAGTCAAAGTGGCCCGAAACAAGGAGACTTCACATGACTGGACGCGAAGCACTCACCCGTCTCACGGGCAACGGAAGCGGTGAGTGCGGGGAGAAAGACTGCCCCAACATCTACCGCACGGAGAGGGGATCGTTCGTGGTTCAGGGCGACCTGTCGAACGTCTTCACCCCTCCTGCCGGAGAGGGGCTGGTCGAGATCCCTGAGAGTGTCCTGAAGGAGGCCGTCCGTGCTCTTGGCTGGTGACGCCTGGAATCAGTGCTTCGATTCCATGCAATCGGAGGCGTGGCGCCTCGAAACACTCCCCACCTACACCATGCCACAGGAAGCGGAGAAACTCTCGCGGTTCCTGGCCGGCGAAAACTCACCCGATGACTACACATCGGGGTGGATGGGCGAGGTGGCGCAGTGGACGGCCGAAGGGAAGACTATCGGCCGCGTTCATATCGTTACCCGCCCGCTCTCTGACTACCTCCGGTTCGAGTTCGAGTACTACTATCGGCACCATGTGAGGGCTGGCGAAGAAATCCGGATCCTTGACATCACAGGCCGGGAGAACCCGCTCCGGGCTGTTCAGGATTTTTGGATGTTCGACAAATCCAAGGTTGTCCTCATGAATTATCGGGCGGATGGAACTCAGATTAGCCGCCAACTTGCCGACGGCGACCCTGCACCGTACATCGAGTATCAGCGGATCGCCGTTTCGGAATCGATTCCGTTCCTGGAGTATGTCAGCTCGTGACGCTCCATCCCGAGCAGCTGGGCCACTCCAAGCAGGAACTGGCTGCGACACTGAAAGAATTGCGGCAGCGAGCCGGGCTCTCTGGAGCCCGGCTCGCTGCTCGCTGCAACATGTCTCAGTCTAAAATTTCCAGGATTGAGAACGGAAAAAGCCCGGCCACTCTGGTTGACGTCGAACAGATCCTACGAGCACTGAAGGCCCCTCCGGAGATACTGGCATCAGTCACCGAAATTGCCCGCCTGGCCAACACTGACTGGCAAGGCCTCCGCGCGCTTCGGCGGAAGGGGCTCCACCGTAAGCAGCAAGAACTTGCCAGCTTGGAAGCATCGTCTACTGAGTTCAGATTCTTCCTGCTGTCGATGCTCACCGGGCTTCTCTCAACACCCGATTACATCAGGGCCAGCCTTGCCCATCTCCAAGGTGACCAAAGCCAGCTCATCACACGGAAACTGAGCCGCCAGGAAGTTCTCTACGACACCAGCAAGAACTTCACATTCCTACTGTCAGAGATGGCGGTCAGGTGGCCGTTGATCCCTGCGCCGGCCATGGCTATTCAGATCGATCGCCTCTCCTCTGTTTCAAGACTTCCAAATGTGCGAATCGGCGTGATCCCCCTGAGAGGTCTCATGCCGGTAGCGCCGATGGACACTTTCACCGTCTATGACACCTCCCTCGTCACCATCGAAACAACCAGTGGAATTTTGGCACTCCGGGACCCGAAAGATGTAGAAATACATCTGGACGCCTACTCCGCGATGGAGGGATGCGCCATCTTCGGCGCGGAGATGAGAAACCTTCTCGAACGATGGTCCGATGAATTCCGCAGCCCGTCCCGGTAATTTATGCATCCACGCGCATGGACATGGAAGTAATCGACGGTCGCGCCTAGCCTGGTAACTCGACTGAGAAACCAAGAGCCACGGGAGCCCTCCATGTCCACCGCGAAGTCCGCGCAGCCGACCAGCACCCCGCACCGCCGCCGGACGCACGCGGAACTCATGGAGCTGGTGGACAACAATCCGATCCGTAAGGACCTGACGACGGGGCGCCTGGTCGAAATCGTCGGTGCCCAGAACGGCCGAGCCCTGGTCCGGCCGCTGTTCGAGCCCAATACTCGCCCGCGCCAGGTGCCGGCCGACCAGCTCACCACCCGTATCGATCTGTGGCGCTGACCTTCCCCCTCCCCCTCATTCTTCCGCCCAAGTCCTGGGCGGAGCGGGGCCGCTCCTCGCCGCCCCGAAGCGACACCGAAAGGTGCAGGCGATGACCGATCACAACCTGTACGAACTCGACCTCTCCCAGGTCGAGTTCACCCGCGCGTGCGGCGGCAACCAGGGCGGGGGCGACGACGGCGAGTCGTGCGTGACCCTCGGCGCCGTGCCGCAGGCGCCCGGCGTGTTCGCCCTCGGCGACAGCAAGCGCCCCGACCGCGCGCCCCTGCTGTTCACCACCGAGGAGCTGACCGGCGCCGGGATCGACCCGGCGCGGTTCGGCCTGTCCGTCTGACACTCCCGAACCACCCCGGCCGCCCGCACTC
>NZ_JBHUAF010000045.1:0-33587 GCF_042789895.1 Kitasatospora sp. NPDC056783 | reverse complement strand
GTCCCGCACCCACCGGTGCGGACTCGCCGGCGCGGTCCGCGGTCGTTTCCGGGGGCATCGGGGGTGTCGGGGGCACCGAGATGTCCGGAGGTGCGGTGGAGCGCGCCGACGCCACGGAGCCGGTCGGCTCGGTGCGGGCCGGTTCGGCGCCGGTCGGCTCGAAGTGCGCCGAATCGGAGCGTGCCGAATCGGAGCAGGTCGGCTCGGAGCAGGTCGGCTCGGAGCGCGGCGAGGACCTGGATGAGGCCGACCACTCCGCCGAAGACGGCCCGGACGACCAGGGCGAGGAAGCCGAGCGCTCGCGCTCGTGGGACCTGCTGCTGTTGGTCGGGATCTGCCTGGCGGCCCTGCTGCTGGTGAACGCCTTCGTCGCGCGCCCGTTCTCGGTGCCTTCCGGGTCGATGGAGGACACGCTGCGCCCGGGCGACCGGCTGGTCGCCAACCAGCTCTCCTACGCCTTCGGGGGCCACCCCCAGCGGGGCGATGTGGTGGTGTTCGACGGAACGGGCTCCTTCCTCCCGGGATCGGCGAAGCCGACGGGCTTCTGGGACGGCCTGCACTCGGTCGCCCGGGACCTGGGGCTGGCCCCGGCCGGCGACACCGTCTACGTCAAGCGGGTGATCGGTGTCGGTGGGGATCGAGTGACCAGCACCGGCCCGGGCGCACCGATCACCGTCAACGGCGTGCCGATCGACGAGACCTCCTACCTGGCTTCGGGCGACGACCCGTCGAGCGTGGCCTTCGACGTGGTCGTGCCGGCCGGTGAGCTGTGGGTGATGGGTGACCACCGCAGTGCCTCCCGGGACTCCCGCGACCACCTCGGCGAGCCCGGTGGCGGCTTCGTGCCCGAGGAGAAGGTGATCGGCCGGGCGGACTGGGTGGTCTACCCCTTCTCGCGCTGGACCGGCCTGGACCGGCCCGCGGCCTTCGCCGCGACTGCGGGAACGGGTGGTCATGGGGGTCAGAGGTAGGGGACGGCTCGCCGACCGTCCGGCCACCGGGGGACCGGAGGACCACGGCACGGCCGCCACCCGGACGGAAGGCGCTCGGACGGAAGGCGCCCGGGCGCCGGGCGGCGGACCGTCGGGTGGTGGGAGCAGCGGGGGGCTGTCGGGGCGTGGCCGGGCCGAGCGCCGGCGCAGTGCCCGCAAGGCGGCCCGCCGGCGCAGGCGTTCGCTGGTGCGCGAGGTGCCGCTGATCATCCTGGTGGCCCTGTTGGTGGCACTGGTGATGAAGACCTTCATGATCCAGGTGTTCGTGATCCCCTCCGGCTCGATGGAACAGACCATCCGGATCGGGGACCGGGTGCTGGTGGACAAGCTGACTCCTTGGTTCGGCAGTGAGCCGCAGCGCGGCGACGTGGTGGTGTTCAAGGACCCGGGCGGCTGGTTGGAGCGCGACCGCAAGCCGTCCCAGGACGGTCCGGTGCTGGGTGCGGCCAAGCAGGTGCTGACCTTCGTCGGACTGCTGCCCTCCGACAACGAGCAGGACCTCATCAAGCGGGTGATCGGCGTCGGCGGGGACACCGTCGAGTGCTGTGACGCGCAGGGGCGCCTCAGCGTCAACGGCCGTCCGGTGGACGAGTCCTACCTCTCGCCCGGCAACCCGCCCTCCCGACAGACCTTCAAGGTCCAGGTGCCGCAAGGGCGGTTGTGGGTCATGGGCGACCACCGGGACGTCTCCGCCGACTCCCGTTTCCACATGGGCAATCCGGGCCAGGGGGCGATTCCGGTGAGTGACGTGGTCGGCCGGGCGTTCGTGATCGCCTGGCCGCTGGGCCGCTTCCATCAACTCGATGCTCCGAGTTCACTCTCCTCTCTCGCCAGGGCGCCGCAGGCCGGTGGAACTGGCGTGGAGCCGGTGCCCGTTGGGCCGGTTCCTGTGGAACCCCCGCTCGTTATGGGTGTGTTGGGCATCCTTCCGCTCGTCGTTCGCCGGTCGGGGCGGCCTTCGGAGTGAGCCGCGCCGACCGCGGCCCGGTCGAGCCGCGCGTGTGGGACCGCGAGCCGGATGCCTTGGAGTGATAGAGAAGTGCAGGTGCGGCCGGGAGTGGTTCCGGTCGCGGGCCGAGGCTGTGGTGGTGTCAGGGGAGTCCGCGGTGGGCAGCCCTGAGGCGTTCATGGTCGTGGTGAGCGTGGTGCCCGCTGTGCGGCACTCTGAGCGCGGGCGCGCAGGCGTCCGCACAGCAGGGAGGAGACGTTGTGGGGGATTTGGTGATCGGCGCCCGCTCGGGCGCCGGAGAGCCCGAGGGTCAAGGCCGTCGGGCGGACCGGTCCGCCGAGTCCGCGGCCTCCTCGGCCTCGGCTGAGGACGCGGCGGCGCAGACCGCCGACGGGCGGAGCGGCGCCGGGTCGGAGGACCCGTCGGACTCCTCGCACGCGGAGCCCGAACCCGCGGACGGGACGGAGTCGGAGACTGCGCCCAAGCCGCGCAAGCAGCGCTCGTTCTGGAAGGAACTGCCGATCCTGGTCGGCATCGCGCTGATCCTCGCGCTGGTGATCAAGACCTTCTTCGTCCAGGCGTTCTCCATTCCGTCGGAATCGATGCAGAACACGTTGCAGGTCGGCGACCGCGTCCTGGTGGACAAGCTCACTCCGTGGTTCGGGGCCGAGCCCGAGCGCGGCGAGGTCGTGGTGTTCCACGACCCGGGCGGCTGGCTGAACGACGAGCCGACCCCGCAGAGCAGCAACTCCTTCCTCCGTGGTGTGCAGGACGTACTGAGCTTCGTCGGCCTGATGCCCTCCGCCAACGAGAAGGACCTGATCAAGCGGGTCATCGCGGTCGGCGGGGACACCGTCGAGTGCGAGGGCGAGGGGCCGGTCAAGGTCAACGGCGTCGCGCTCGACGAGCCGTACGTCTACCAGGGCAACACTCCCTGCGGTGACCACCCCTTCGGGCCGGTCAAGGTGCCCAAGGACCGGATCTGGGTGATGGGCGACCACCGGGCCAACTCGCTGGACTCCCGCTTCCACATGGACCAGCCGGGCGGCGGCACCGTCCCGGTGGACAACGTGATCGGACGTGCCTTCGTGGTGGCCTGGCCGGTCAACCACTGGTCCACGCTGTCGGTGCCGGACACCTTCGACCAGAAGGGCCTGGCGGCGGCCGCGCCGCTGGCGCCCCCTGTGGCCGGTGCGGTGGGGGCAGTCGCCCTTCTTCCGCTGGTGCGCCGGGTGCGGGGTCGGGTGGAGCGCCTCCAGGAGTCCTGACTTCTACCGGACCGTGTTCCACCGGGTTGGCGCCGGCTCTTGCGCGGGCCGTGGTACCGACGAGTAATCTGCTCGGACGTGCCACGGCCCGTCGGCTTTTCCGCCCGTGCCTCCGGCGTGCCAGTGGTGTTCTCCGGTCGGCCAGAGGTGGACGGTGTCGATGAGCAGTGTCGTGGAGCAGACGGCCGCCCGGCCGACCGCACCCGCCCGTGGCCGCCGGCCCGCCGCGGTGCTGCAGGGTGTCGCGCTGGCGCTCGGGCTGGCGCTGATGATCGGCGGCTTCGCCCTCATCGCGATCGACTACCGGCCGTACAACATCCCCACCGCCTCGATGCACCCGACGCTGCGCGCCGGGGACACCGTGCTCGCCCGCAAGGTCGACGGCGGCGGCATCGGGCGGGGTGACGTGGTGGTCTTCAGGGACCAGGCCTGGGGCGGCGAGCTCATGGTCAAGCGGGTGGTTGCCGTCGGCGGGGACACCGTCGCCACCGCCGCCGGGCCCGAGCACCGACTGACGGTCAACGGACAGCCGGTGAACGAGCCCTACCTCGCCACGCAGGGCCGCCAGGGCGATTCGTTCAGCGTGACGGTGCCGCAGGGCCGGCTGTTCCTGCTCGGCGACAACCGGATGGGCTCGCTGGACTCCCGCACCCACCTGGCGGTGGACGGCGGGACCGTCCCGGCCGAGGCCGTCGAGGCCAGGGCCGAGGCCACCGTGCTGCCCTTCGACCGGATGGGCCTGCTCGACCGGGTCACCGACTTCGACGGCTTCGCGGGACCGAACGCATCGCGGCCCGGTCCGCTGGAGCCGGCCGCCTACGCCGGCGTCGCGGGCGCGGCGCTGATCGTCGTGACCTCGGCGGTGGGCGGGGTGGCGGGCCTGGCCCGCCGGTTCCGGGGGCGCCGTTCCTGAACGGGACCGCCGTCGGGCGGGCGGCTCTGCCGAACATCGCCCCGGACGACCGCGCCGGGTGGCAGGATCGGTAGGGCCACCGATGCGAACGGAAGGAGCGTGGAGCGCCGCCATGACAGCACAGCGTCGCAAGGCGGCGCGGATCCTGCTGCTGGACGGGCTGGACCGCATCCTCCTCTTCCGCGGAGCCGATCCCGCCGCCCCGGGAGAGGCGTGGTGGTTCACACCCGGGGGCGGCTTGGAAGCGGGCGAGGACGTGCGCGAGGCCGCGGAGCGGGAGCTCGCCGAGGAGACCGGCCTGCGGGGTGTGGACCTGGGGCCCTTGGTGGGGTACGGCACGGTGTCGTTCTCCTTTCGGGGACAGCGCTACGAGCAGGAACAGTGGTTCCACCTGGCCCGGACCACTGAGACCGGGCTGGACCACTCGGGCATGGGCGAGGACGAGCACGCCCAGTTGCTCGCGGCGCGCTGGTGGACGGTCGAGGAACTGAGGGGGACCACCGAGACGGTCTATCCGGTCGGCCTGGCGGACTTCCTGGAACGACTGTTGGCCGAGGGCCCGCCGGTGGAACCGGTACGGCTCTGACCGTGGGTGTGGTGGTCCACAATGGGTGGACGCGACAAGTTGAGGGGACGCCTGGATGAGTGCCGAAGATCTCGAGAAGTACGAGACCGAGATGGAGCTCAAGCTCTACCGGGAGTACCGGGACGTCGTCGGCCTGTTCAAGTACGTGATCGAGACCGAGCGACGGTTCTACCTCACCAACGACTACGAGTTGCAGGTGCACTCGGTCCAGGGAGAGGTGTTCTTCGAGGTGTCGATGGCGGATGCGTGGGTCTGGGACATGTACCGGCCGGCCCGGTTCGTCCGCAAGGTCCGGGTGCTGACCTTCAAGGACGTGAACATCGAGGAACTCGCGAAGAGCGATCTGGAGCTGCCCTCGGACGAGTCCGGCTTCGGGAACTGACGTTGGACGACTTCGTCCCGCGTTGTCCAGTCGAATTTCGCGGGAACGGGTCTTCCCACCCCTGCGGGTGACAAAAGTTATCCACAGGTCCGAGTTGTCCACAGGGAAGGGAAATTTCCGGGCCTCGTCGCGGACATTGGTGCAGCCTCCTCGGCGGAGGTGGTCACCATGCAGCACACCATCGTGCAGGACCAGGCCGTACCGGACGCGACCGCAGCCGGGGAGGCCTCGCGGGCGACCCGGGACCGCAGCACCAGGACCGGACTCGGCCGCTACGGGGAGCGGGTCGCCGCCCGTCGGCTCACGGAGGCGGGGCTCCGCATCCTCGACCGCAACTGGCGCTGCGTCGAGGGCGAGCTGGACATCGTCGCCCTCGACGGCGACACCGTGGCGGTCTGCGAGGTGAAGACCCGCTCCGAGCGGGGTTTCCAGCAGCCCACCGAGGCCATCGACCAGACCAAGGCCGCCCGGCTGCGACGCCTCGCCGAGCGCTGGATGGCCGAGCGCTGGCCCGGTCACTTCGCCCGGCTGGCAGGCCCCGGCTACGACCCGGGGCCCAGCGATCCGCGATGGCCACCCGCTCCACCGGGCGGGGTGCGGATCGACCTGGTCGCGGTGGTCAACCGGGCGCGGGGTGCGGCCCTGGTCGACCACCTGCGGGGGGTGGTCTGAATGGCCTTCGCCCGCACCTGTTCCGTCGCGCTGGTCGGCGTCGACGGGGTGATCGTCGAGGTCCAGGCCGATCTGGAGCCCGGGGTGGCCGCGTTCACCCTGGTCGGCCTGCCCGACAAGGCGCTCACCGAAGCCCGCGACCGGGTCCGTGCCGCTGTCGTGAACAGTGGCGAGGCCTGGCCGCAGCGAAAGCTGACGGTCGGCCTGAGCCCCGCCTCGGTGCCCAAGAGCGGCAGCGGCTTCGACCTCGCGGTGGCCTGCGCCGTGCTGGCCGCCGCCGAGCGGCTCGACCCCTCCACCATCGCCGACCTGCTGATCATCGGCGAGCTGGGGCTGGACGGCCGGGTGCGGCCGGTCAGAGGGATCCTGCCGTCGGTTCTGGCCGCCGCCGACGCCGGGTACGAGAGGGTCGTGGTCGCCGAGCAGACCGCGCCCGAGGCCTCGCTCGTCCCCGGGGTGACGGTGATCGGCGTCCGCAGCCTGCGCCAGCTCGTCGCCGATCTGACCGGAGCGGCGGCGCCGGAGGAGCCGCCCGATCCGATCGGCGGCCGGCCGGATCCGCTGATGGCCGGCCTGATGCTGCCCACCGCGGGCGTGCGGGGCCTGCCCGACGACAGGGCCGTCCGGTTGGACATGGCGGACGTGGCCGGCCAGTACGAGGCCCGGCGAGCGCTGGAGATCGCCGCCGCCGGAGGACACCACCTCTACCTGAAGGGCCCACCGGGTGCGGGCAAGACGATGCTGGCCGAGCGGCTGCCCGCGCTGCTCCCGCCGCTGACCCAGAAGGAGGCGCTGGAGGTCACCGCCGTCCACTCGGTGGCGGGCCTGCTCCCGGCCGGGCGTCCGCTGATCGACACCGCGCCCTACTGCTCCCCGCACCATTCCACGACGATGCCGGCGATCGTCGGCGGCGGCAGCGGCCTGCCGAGACCGGGAGCGGTCTCACTGGCCCACCGGGGCGTGCTCTTCCTGGACGAGGCGCCGGAGTTCCCGGTCCGGGTGCTCGACGCGCTGCGCCAGCCGCTGGAGTCGGGCGAGGTGGTGATCGCCCGATCGGCCGGATCGCTGCGGCTCCCGGCCCGCTTCCTGCTCTGCCTGGCGGCCAACCCCTGTCCGTGCGGCCGGTACTCGCGGCGGGGCGAGGGCTGCGAGTGCACCCCGGCCATGGTCAGCCGCTATCAGGGGCGGCTCTCCGGGCCGCTGCTGGACCGGGTCGACCTCCAGGTCCAGGTGGCCCCGGTGACCAGGGTCGAACTCATGGAACGGGACACCACGGCGGAGACCACCGAGACCGTCGCGGCCCGGGTGCTGGCCGCGCGGGAGCGGGCGGCGGCCCGGCTGGCGGACACCCCGTGGCGGACCAACGCGGAAGTGCCGGGGCACGAGCTGCGCACCCGCTGGCCGCTCGCGTCCGGAGCGCTCAACGACGTCGCGCGGCAGTTGGAGCGGGGGCTGCTGACGGCCCGGGGCCTGGACCGGGTGCTCAGGGTCGCCTGGACGGTCGCCGACCTCGCCGGGCGCGACCGACCGGACCAGCGGGACGTGCGCACCGCCCTGGTCCTGCGCACCGGGGTGGAGCAAGGACTGCCGCTGACCGAACGGGTCTTCGGTCGGTTCGGCGGCGTCCCGGCGAAACACGGCGGTCCGGGCGACGGCAGGTCCAAGAAGCCCGACATCCGTCGCGAGCAGCGCGAGATCCGGGAGGGCGAGGCATGAACCGACTGTCGGGACAACCCCGAATCCCCGGTGAGGTCGAGGTCGGTGCCGGTGCCGGTGCCACCGTCGAGCCCGATCCCGAGCGTCTCGCCCGGGTGCTGCTCGGCCGGCTCAGCGAACCGGGGGACGCGGTGGTCGGCCGGTGGCTCGCCCAACTCCCCGCCGTCGACGTGGTCCAGGCGATCCGGGACGGAACGGTGCCCGACCACCCGGGGCTGGACTCCACCCGGTTGGCGGGGTACCAGGCGCGGCTGCCGGGGCTGGATCCGTGGCTCGACCTGAAACGGGTACAGGACGCCGGTGGGCGGTTCATCATTCCGGGGGACACGGAATGGCCCAGCCAACTGGACGACCTGGGCGACGGGCGCCCGGTCGGGCTCTGGGTGACTGGCACCGGCTCGCTGCGGTTGCTGGCGCTCCGCTCGGTCGCGATGGTGGGCTCCCGGGCCTGTACGGCCTACGGCGCCCACGTCGCGGGGGAGCTGGCGGCCCAACTGGCCGAACGCGGCTGGGTGGTGATCTCCGGTGCGGCCTACGGGATCGACGCGGCCGCGCACCGCGGGGCGCTCGCGGTCGGCGGGATGACCGCGGCCGTGCTCGCCTGCGGCGTCGACGTGGCCTACCCCAAGGGCAACGCCGAACTGATCCGGCGGATCGGCGTCCAGGGCCTGCTCATCAGCGAACTCCCGCCCGGGGAGCACCCGAACCGCTTCCGCTTCGTGCTGCGCAATCGGGTCATCGCGGCACTCACTCGGGGAACGGTGGTGGTCGAGGCGGCGGTACGCAGCGGAGCCCTGAGCACAGCCAGACGGGCGCGGGACCTCAACCGCCACACCATGGGCGTGGCGGGCCCGGTGACCTCGGAACTCTCCGCCGGGGTGCACGCCCTGATCCGCAGCGGCGGCGCCACCCTGATCACCGACGCGGCCGAGATCACCGAACTGATCGGGGCGATCGGGGACGACCTGGCCCCGCAACGCAGCGGTCCGGTGCTCCCGCGCGACCTGCTGGAACCGGTGGTGGCCCGGGTGCTGGAGGCCGTACCGGCGACGGCTGAGGGCGCACCGGTCGAGCGACTGGCCCGGCAGTCCGGGCTTCCTCCGGACGAAGTCCTGCAACGCCTCTACGAGTTGGGCTCGCTCGGCTTCGTGGAGCGGCACGGCGCGCACTGGCGCGTAGTGCGGAGGAGGTGAGCGCACCGGAACGGAGAACACCTTCGCGCCGAGGGAACGCGCATCGGAGCCGCTCGACTGAGCTGCTGATCCGGTTCTTCCACTCGTTGCCCGGATCCGGGGCGCCATCGCCACCGGATCGGGGGACGACCGAGTGGCGGTAGCGCTTCGCAGCGAGTCGGTCACGCTACGCTCCACATGCCTTCCCTATCAGCACATGACTCGGCAGAACGGCGCAGACCCACGCATGCCCACACACATTCCCGGACACAGGGTGACCGGTGGCACTCGGTCCTCGGGAGTGCCGCGGACCGAGCGGCGCCCCGCGCCCGACTTCCCGGCCAAGTCGGCGGGGACGATGGGAGGCCTGTCGCGCCAGGGCGGCCGGTCGACGGTGGTGCCAGGCCAGCCCGCGGATGCGGCTCGGGGCGCCGAGGCGGCCCAGGGGGCCGACCCGACCGTCGGCGGCGTCGGGGTGCCCGCTGCCGCGCCCGTCGGCGTGCCCCCCGGCGCGGGCGTGGCCGGCGCACCCCGTCCAGCCGGAAACGCGCCGGTCCCGGGCGCCGCCTCCCCGGCGTTCGGCCCGTCGGTGTCCCCGTTCCGCAGGGAACGGGTGACGGTCGGCGACCAGGGGCAGGAGGCCTCTGAGGCCGCGGTCCAGGGGCGCACCGCGCTGGAAGAGCTCTGGCGCTCCTACAAGGTGACCGGCGACCAACGGCTGCGGGAGCAGCTGATCCTGCACTACTCGCCGCTCGTCAAGTACGTGGCGGGTCGGGTCGGGGTCGGTCTGCCCTCCAACGTCGAGCAGGCGGACTTCGTCTCCTCGGGGGTCTTCGGCCTGATCGACGCGATCGAGAAGTTCGACATCGACCGCGCCATCAAGTTCGAGACCTACGCGATCAGCCGCATCCGCGGCGCGATCATCGATGAGCTGCGTGCCCTGGACTGGATCCCGCGCTCGGTGCGGCAGAAGGCGAAGGCGGTCGAGCGGACGTACGCCACGCTGGAGGCCCGGCTGCGCCGGACGCCGCACGAGCCCGAGGTCGCGGCCGAGATGGGCATCGCGATCGAGGACCTGCACGCCATCTTCAGCCAGCTGTCGCTCGCCAACGTGGTGGCGTTGGACGAACTGCTCCACCCGGTGGGGGAGGGTGGCGACCGGCTGAGTCTGATGGACACCCTGGAGGACCACGGCGCGGACAACCCGGTCGAGGTGGCCGAGGACAGGGAACTGCGCCGACTGCTGGCCCAGGCGGTGAACACCCTCCCCGAGCGGGAGAAGACGGTGGTGACGCTCTACTACTACGAGGGACTCACCCTCGCAGAGATCGGACAGGTGCTGGGGGTGACGGAGAGTCGGGTGAGTCAGATCCACACCAAGTCCGTCCTCCAGCTGCGTGCCAAGCTGTCGGACATCCGATAGGGCGTCGGAATTGCGGATCGAGGTGAGCCGGTCGCCGTCAGCCTCCGGCTGATGCGCGGCGCCGTTTCGGCCACAAGTAGGGCTCCGTACAGTGGGAGCGTGCCGAAGATTCGAGCGGCCACGGTGGCCGAGCATCGCCAGCTCCAGCGCGCAGCCCTCCTCGACGCTGCCCGCATCCTGCTCACCGAGGGCGGTATGGAGGCGCTGACCTTCCCCGCGCTCGCGGCGCGCACCGGGCTGGCGCGCTCCTCGGTCTACGAGTACTTCCGATCCCGCGCCGCCGTGGTCGAGACGCTCTGCGAGGTGGACTTCCCGCTCTGGGCAGCCGAGATCGAGGCCGGGATGGAGAGCTGCGACACCGCGGTCGAGAGGATCGAGGCCTACGTCCGGGGCCAGCTGGCGCTGGCCGCCGACCCTCGGCACCGCGCGGTCGTGGCGATCTCGGCGCTGGAGCTCGACGAGGCCGCGCGCGAGCGGATCAGGTCGGCGCACGGCAGGCTGGCCGGTCTGGTCGGGCGGACGTTGGAGGACCTCGGCCACGAGCAGCCCCGGCTCGCCGCGGCCCTGGTGCAGGGCGTCGTCGAAGCGGCGACCCGCCGGGCCGAGCGGGCCGTGGCCGGACGACGCGGCGGCTGTGCGACCGAGAGCCCCGAGGAGATCGCCGACGCGGCCGTCGCGCTGGTGCTGCACGGGCTCGGCCGGGCCTGAGCCGCCCCCCGGGCTGCGCCCACCTCAAGCTCGCCGCCGGACCGCCGCCCCGGGCCTGTGCCGCCCCCCGCCGCCGAGCGCGGTCGGGCGGTGCGATGCCCTACCCTCCCGGGCCGTTCAGCGGCAGAAGCCGTACGGTGCCGGCGCCGAACAGGACCAGCGGGTCCAGGTAGCGGTTCCCGCGCAGCAGTCCCCAGTGCAGGCAGTCCCGCCCGGGGCAGTGTCGGCCGTCCGGGGCGAGTTGTCCGATCACCTGTCCGGCGGCCACGGCGGTGCCGACCGGGACGGTGCCGACGACGGGCAGGTAGGTGGTCCGGAGCGGGGGAGAGCCCGAGCCCGGGTGGGAGACGGTCACCACCGGCCGTCCCGCCACCAGACCGGAAAACACGACCAGCCCTGGTGCGGCCGCCCGTACCTGTGCCCCGGCGTCGGCGGCGAGGTCCACGCCCCGGTGTCCGGCGGCCCAGGGCTTCGCCGGCGGCTCGAAGTGCCCCAGCACCCCGCCGCGCCCGCCCACCGGCCAGGCCCGCGCACCACTCCGCCCGGTACCGCCGTCCGGGCCCGAGGCATCACCCGCACCCGATACCCAGGCCGGACCGGACACCCCGGCCATCCCGAACACTCCAGACACCCCGGCCACCCCGGCCACCCCGATGCCTCCCGAGGCCGCCGAGGCGCCCGACATCCCGAGTGGCGCCGCTCCTACCGTCACCGCCGCCGTCACCACCGCCACCGCCACCGCCACACGCCGCCCCCCGGACGCCCACCGTCCGCCACTTCGAACCACCCCGCCGAACCACCCGCGACCAGTCATGCGCGAAGGTTCGCCGCCCGGCCGCCCCCGCACCACCCACATCCGGATTCCTGTGGACAAACCGCCCCCACACCGGATCGCCATCCCCCTGACGGGTGTACGGGCGCCGCCATCCGGTGTACAAACGGCATACCGGTGACGGCCCCGGGCAGGCACCCGACCGGTCCTGCCCCCTCGGCCCGCCCCAGTCGCCGCCCGGCCGCCCGCCCCCGCCCCGATTCCGCCGCAGCCCGCCCGACCCTGCCACCGAGCCCCGTCGAGCCCGCCCGTCCTGGCCGTTTTCCAGGCGCGTCCCGGGTCGTCGCCGGGCCCTCGGCCACGCGCGGAGTCGCCCGCCCCTCGGCGCTTCCCGTACACTTCACACGCGACCCGGTCCGCCGGGTCGACTTCGCACGCCCCGCCACCGGTGGTCGGACGCGGTTCCTCCGCGGCCCTGCCAGGTGCGAGTGCCGCTCGGTCCGCCGAGCCCGACCGGCCCCCTGGCCGGACGGGCGGAAGCGGCTCGGCACGTTCGGGGCGTCAGGCGTGGCTGTCACCTGGCCGCCACGGACAAACCGAGCCTGACCCGGCTGTGGGCGATTGCTGCGACGCAGTGCCGCCGCCGGGCCGTAACACCAAGGAGCACGGCACATGGCCGTCGTCACGATGCGGGAGCTGCTGGAGAGCGGCGTCCACTTCGGTCACCAGACCCGCCGCTGGAACCCGAAGATGAAGCGCTTCATCATCACCGAGCGCAACGGCATCTACATCATCGACCTCCTGCAGTCGCTGAACTACATCGACCGCGCCTTCGAGTTCATCAAGGAGACCGTTGCCCACGGCGGCAGCGTCCTCTTCGTCGGCACGAAGAAGCAGGCCCAGGAGGCCATCGCCGAGCAGGCCACCCGCGTGGGCATGCCCTACGTGAACCAGCGCTGGCTCGGCGGCATGCTGACCAACTTCTCGACCGTCTACAAGCGCCTCCAGCGCCTGAAGGAGCTCGGCGAGCTGGACTTCTCGGACGTGGCCGGTTCCGGCCTCACCAAGAAGGAGCTCCTGGTTCTCCAGCGCGAGCACGACAAGCTGGAGAAGACCCTCGGTGGTATCCGCGACATGCAGCGCGTCCCCAGCGCTGTCTGGATCGTGGACACCAAGAAGGAGCACATCGCGGTCGGCGAGGCCCGGAAGCTGAACATCCCGGTCGTCGCCATCCTCGACACCAACTGTGACCCGGACGAGGTCGACTACAAGATCCCGGGCAACGACGACGCGATCCGCTCCGTCACCCTGCTGACCCGCGTGATCGCCGACGCCGTGGCCGAGGGCCTGAAGTCCCGCGCCGGTGTCGCCAAGGGCGACGCCAAGGCCGAGCCGGGCGCCGACCAGCCGCTCGCCGCCTGGGAGAAGGACCTCATCGAGGGCGAGAAGAAGGCCGAGGAGGCCCCCGCCGCCGCTGAGGCCCCCGCTGAGGCCCCCGCCGAGGCCGTCGCTGCCGAGGCTCCCGCCGCTGAGGCCCCCGCCGCCGAGGCGCCGGCCGAGCAGGCCTGACGTACCAAGGGTGAGGGGCACCCGCCGGTACGAAGCCGGCAGGTGCCCCTCTCTCCCGCGCCGGGACCGAACCATCGGTCCCGGCGCCACTCCACGCAGACACGCGAGACGCGAGAAGAGATTCACACCATGGCGAACTTCACCGCCGCGGACGTCAAGAAGCTCCGTGAGCTCACCGGCGCCGGCATGATGGACTGCAAGAAGGCCCTGGACGAGGCCGAGGGCAACGTCGAGAAGGCCGTCGAGCTCCTGCGCATCAAGGGCCAGAAGGGCGTTGCCAAGCGCGAGGGCCGTGACGCCTCCAACGGCGCCGTCGCCGCGCTGATCGCCGAGGACAAGAAGTCCGGCGTCCTGGTCGAGCTGAACTGCGAGACCGACTTCGTCGCCAAGGGCGAGAAGTTCGTCGAGGTCGCCGACGCGATCGCCGCCCACGTCGCCAAGTCGGCCCCGGCCGACCTGGAGGCCGCCCTGGCGTCCGAGATCGAGGCCGGCAAGACCGTCCAGCAGTTCGTCGACGAGGCCAACGCGTCCCTGGGCGAGAAGATCGTCTTCCGTCGCTTCGCCCGCTTCGACGGTGACGGCTTCGTCGCGGTCTACCTGCACAAGACCAGCCCCGACCTGCCGCCGGCCGTCGGCGTCCTGGTCGAGCTGGACAAGGAGAACGCCGAGGTCGCGAAGGACGTCGCGCAGCACATTGCCGCCTTCGCCCCGAAGTACCTCTCCCGCGCGGACATCCCGGCCGAGGCCCTCGAGAACGAGCGTCGCGTCGCCGAGGCCACTGCCCGCGAGGAGGGCAAGCCGGAGGCCGCCCTGCCGAAGATCGTCGAGGGTCGCGTCACCGGCTTCGTGAAGGAGAACTCCGTCCTGGAGCAGGCCTTCGCGAAGGACAACAAGAAGACCGTCCAGAAGGTCCTCGACGAGGCCGGCGTCGCCCTCAAGGGCTTCGCGCGCTTCCGCGTCGGCGCCTGAGCCACGTTCCACCGGGTTTCCGGCCCCTCTAGGCTGGGAACCGCCCCCGCCCGCTGACCCGGGCGGGAGGAACGCCGAACGGGCTCACCCCACGCCCACCGTCAACGGGCGGGCTCGCGTCGGCACCATGAACGACGAGGAGGCCATTGCCGTGCAGGACACCGAACCGGTTCCCGCGGCAGTGGCCTCCTCGCGTGTACGCGCAGGCGGGGATTCCGCAAACCCGCGCCTGTGACCAGTAGGTGCAAAAAGGAGAAGTCCATGCAGGAGACGCAGGAGACCGCGCAGGACCCCAAGGCCGGCTCGCGCCGCCGGGTGCTGCTCAAGCTGTCCGGTGAAGCCTTCGCCGGTGGCGGCGGGCTCGGCGTCGACCCGGATGTCGTGCACGCGATCGCCCGAGAGATCGCCACGGTCGTCCGCGCCGGTACCGAGGTCGCGGTGGTCATCGGCGGCGGCAACTTCTTCCGGGGGGCCGAGCTGCAGGTCCGCGGCATGGACCGGGCCCGCTCCGACTACATGGGCATGCTCGGCACCGTCATGAACTGCCTCGCGCTCCAGGACTTCCTGGTCAAGGAGGGCATCGAGACCCGGGTCCAGACCGCCATCACCATGGGTCAGGTCGCCGAGCCGTACCTGCCGCTGCGGGCCGTCCGGCACCTGGAGAAGGGCCGCGTGGTGATCTTCGGCGCCGGTATGGGCATGCCGTACTTCTCCACCGACACGACGGCCGTCCAGCGCGCCCTGGAGATCCACGCCGACGTCCTGCTGATGGGCAAGAACGGCGTGGACGGCGTCTACGACTCCGACCCGCGCACCAACCCGGACGCGGTCAAGTTCGACGCCCTGGAGTACTCCGAGGTCATCGCCCGCGACCTCAAGGTGGCCGACCTCACCGCGATCACGCTGTGCAAGGACAACAACCTTCCGATGCTGGTCTTCGAACTGCTGGCGGAGGGCAATATCGCACGTGCGGTGAAGAGTGAGAAGATCGGCACACTCATCAGCCAGGATTCTGTCCGGGCCTGAGCAGCAACCAGCCGTACCGGACGGCGCCGACGCCGTGACCGGCCACCGCGCCGGGACCGGTCGGAACAACAGCAGATGAACCGGACAGGGAGACCACAGTGATCGAAGAGACCCTCCTCGAGGCCGAGGAGAAGATGGAGAAGGCCGTCAGCGTCGCCAAGGACGACCTCGCGGCCATCCGCACCGGCCGTGCGCACCCGGCGATGTTCGCCAAGATCGTCGCGGAGTACTACGGCGCCGTCACGCCGATCAACCAGCTGGCCTCGTTCTCGGTGCCGGAGCCGCGGATGGCGGTCGTCTCGCCGTTCGACAAGACCGCGCTGAAGGCCATCGAGCAGGCGATCCGCGACTCCGACCTGGGCGTCAACCCGTCCAACGACGGCTCGATCATCCGCGTGGTGCTGCCCGAGCTGACCGAGGAGCGCCGCCGGGAGTTCATCAAGATCGCCCGCACCAAGGGCGAGGACGCCAAGGTCTCGATCCGTTCGGTCCGCCGCAAGGCCAAGGACGCCATCGACAAGCTGGTCAAGGACGGCGAGGTCGGCGAGGACGACGGCCGACGCGGCGAGAAGGAGCTCGACGACACCACGGCCAAGTACGTGGCGCAGGTCGACGAGCTGCTGAAGCACAAGGAAGCCGAGCTGCTCGAGGTCTGATGAACGACGCCCCTGACGCCCCCGGCTACTGGGGCCCGTCCGACCAGCAGTTCCAGCCCTACCGCCCGGCGCCGCAGCCGCAGGCCGCCCGTACCCCGGCGCATCCGGTGCCGGGGTACGGAGAGCAGCAGGCCCAGGGACACCCCGGTCACTCGGGCGGCCAGGCCATGCCCCCGGGCACGCCGGGCATGCCGGGCGTCTTCCCGGAGGTGTCGGGCCTCCGTTCGGATCATTCGCAGCAGCCTCCGGTGTACTGGGGCGGTGACGCGGAGGAGACTCAGGTCATGCCTCCCGTCCCGGCCGACCCAGGCCCGCCGCCCGGCTCGCCCGACCCCGGTCGGGCGGACACCCGGGGCCGACGGCGCGCGACCCCCGGCCGGCCCGCCACCGGCGGACCGGCCGACCCCGCCGAGGGCCAGGCCAGGGAGTCCGGTCGGCTGAGCGGCCCGTTGTTCCGGGACGAGCAGTCCCAACCGGCGCCGCCGGGCGTGACGGAGACCGTCGTGCTGCGCGCGATATCCGACGACGCCACCCCCGCCCCCGGTCACGGCGCCATGCCGCACCCGGGGGCACCGGTGCATCCCGCGCCGCCGGCGAACCACCTGACGGCCGGGCAGCCCCACTTCGTGCCGTCGTCCCACCCAGGGCAGGAGACACCCGTGGCCGCCCAGCCCGCCCCGCAGCCGCAGCCGCGCAAGCAGCGCGGTGGCCGTAACCTCCAGGCCGCCATAGGCGTGGGCGTCGGCCTCGGCGCGGTGATCATCGCCTCGCTGTTCGTGGTGAAGGCGCTGTTCCTGGTCGTCGTGATGGCTGCGGTCGCTGTCGGCGTCTGGGAGCTGACCAGCCGGCTCGCCGAGCGCAAGCAGATCAAGGCGCCGCTGGTCCCGCTGGTGGTGGGCGGCACCGCGATGGTGGCCACCGGCTACTGGGCCGGCGTCCAGTGGGCCGCGGCCTCGCTCGCGCTGACCGGCCTGGCGGTGATGGTCTGGCGGATGGCCGAGCCTCCGGAGGACTATCTGCGGGACATAACGGCGGGTGTGTTCACCGCCTTCTACGTGCCGTTCCTGGCCACCTTCGTGGCGATGATGCTGGCGGCCGACGACGGCCCCCAGCGGATCGTGCTCTTCCTGATCGTGACGATCTGCAGCGACACCGGCGCCTACGCGGTGGGCTACAAGTTCGGGAAGACCAAGCTGGCCCCGACGATCAGCCCGGGCAAGACCCGCGAGGGCCTGGCCGGCGGCATCGCGCTCTCGATGCTGGCGGGCGCGCTGCTGATGGAACTGATCATCGACGGCGGCAGCTGGTGGCAGGGCCTGATCCTGGGCGGCTGCGCGGCGGTCACCGCGACCCTGGGCGACCTGGGCGAGTCGATGATCAAGCGCGATCTCGGGATCAAGGACATGGGCACGCTGCTGCCCGGCCACGGCGGCATCATGGACCGGCTGGACTCGCTGCTGCCGACCGCCCCGGTGGTCTGGCTGCTGCTGGCGGCCTTCGTCGGCAGCTGACCCGCACGCACCAGACAGGGCCCCGGACGCCAGGCGTCCGGGGCCCTGTCCCGTACCGTTCCCGGGTCCGACGGCGATTCGCGGCAATTCAGAAGTGAATAGGCCCCCCGCCGGGCCTCGAAATCGATCACCTGATTCGAGCGGAACAAGCGATCGCGATCCCCGTGGGGCCACGGCCGGGAAGCGGTGGGGCATTTGCCCGGTAAGGACCCGGCGACGTGCCAGGCGCTTACGTCAATTCCCGGCGAACCCAGGACGTCATGAGGCGGGAACCGGCACGGGCCGCAGACCTGCGGAAACCCGCTGGTAGAAAGAGCCCGGACCCAAATGGACGCCTGATCGTTACTGGAACTCAACAAAATGTTCTCACGGTCGCATACGATCTCCCGCAGCGCACCGGGTCTCGCACCGTGGCGGTGCGGCTCTGCGGCGAGGGAAAGTCGGCGGAATCGGACTTTCGAACGCAACGCGCTTCCTTTCCCTCATTCCTCGGTTTTCCCCCACCCCCACTTGGAGTTCCCGTGCCCGTCCGCCCGGCCCGTCTCGCCACCGCGATGCGCCCGCTCGCCGCATTGGCGCGCCGTCGTCGGCCCTTCGGGGGGCGGAACGGCCGGCGCAAGGGCGCACCGGAGGTCGTGGAGGTGCCGCTGACCCCGATCGAGCAGCTGACCCTGGCGCGTTCCGCCCGCGAGGAGGAGCTGATCGCGGCCCTCACCGAGGTGACCCGCTGCGGTGACGTCCTGGCGGAGCCGCACCGCAAGCTCCTGCCGGGGCAACGCCGGGACGGCAATCTGGCCGAGGTGGCCGAGGTGCTGGACGCGGCGGGCCTCGCGCACGGCATCGTGCCCGACCGGCACCCGCGCCACCGGCTCGCGATAGCCCCCGGTGACCGGGCGGCCGTGCTGGAGGCGCTGTCCGCCACGTTCACCGGACAGGCCGTGTACGCGGACCTGCTGGAGCACGGGCGCACCCTCGGCACCGTCCTCGCCGAGCAGCTGCCCGCCGCGGTCGCCCTGATGGAGGTCCCCGAGATCACCCCGGACGGCGAATCGGACGGCGAATCGGCCGACGGGGCGGGGGAGGACACCGCACCGGAGCAGGGGGACGCACCGGACGGGGGCGGCTCCCCGGAGGAGGAGCCCTGGCCCGCGGACCGGGTCAAGGGCGTACGGATCTACCGGCCCGCGGCGATCGGCGCCCTGCTGTACGGCGCGGAGACCGGCTGCGACATCGAGTTCTGGGACTCCGCCGCCCCGTCCCCGGGTGCGATCGCCTCGATCGACGAGACCCCGCTCGGCTGGTGGGTGCCCTCGCTGGAGGCCACGGCCACGAAGACCGTCGACGGTCGGGCCTACCCGCTGCTCGACGTCTTCGCCACCGACCTGCCGGACCAGGTCACGTTCCCCGTCGACGCCGTGATCACCTGGGTCGACGACGCCGACCCGGCCTGGCAGGAGCGCCGGGCCGCAGCCCGGGACCGGCTCGCCCACACCGCGGCCCCGATCGCCGCGGAGGACGGCGTCGCCGCCAGCGGCATCGCGGGGGACGCCGACCAGCGCTTCCGCAACCGCGACGAGCTCCGGTACTGCCTGCGCGCGCTCGCCGCCCACGCGCCCTGGATCCGCCACGTGCACCTGGTCACCGACGACCAGGTGCCGCACTGGCTGGACACCGAGGTTCCGGGCCTGACCGTCGTCCCGCACCGCGACCTGTTCGCCGAGGCCGGCGTCGGACCGGTGTTCAACTCCCACGCCATCGAGAGCCGGCTGCACCTGATCTCCGGACTCGCGGAGCACTTCCTCTACCTGAACGACGACGTCTTCCTCGGCCGCACCCTGGTGCCGGAGGACTTCTTCCTGGGCAACGGCCTGCCCCGCTACTTCCCCGACGGCCGGGTCATCCCGCCCGGCGCCGCCGTGGCCGACGACTCGGTCTACGTCGCCGCGCTGAAGAACACCCGGGCGACGCTGGCCGCCGCCGTCGGCAAGACCTACCCCCGCACGCTCAAGCACACCCCGCACCCGCTGCGGCGCAGTGTGCTGGCCGAGAGCGCGGAGAAGTTCGCGGACGAGCTGAGGGACACGGTCGGATCGGCCTTCCGGGCCGCCACCGACCTGGCGCCGGTCACCCTGGCCGTCCACTACGCCCACGCGACCGCCCGGTCCGTGGAGGGGCAGCTCTCCGACGGCTACTTCGTCACCGACAGCACCGAGGACCTGGCCCGGCTCGCGGAACTGCGGGAGGAGCGCTGGGCGGACTGCTTCTGCCTCGCCGACGGCACCCAGGACCAGCTGTCCCCGCAGGAGCAGGAGGCGGCCGTCACCGGATTCCTGCGGGCCTACTTCCCTGTTCCGTCGCCCTTCGAGAGCGCCGAGTCCATCGCGGCCGAAGAGGCCGCCGAGGCGGCGGCCGCAGCCGCCGCGATGGCTGCGGAGCCCGCGGAGTCGGCGGAGGCGGGGGAGACTGCGGCGGCCGGCCCGGCCGCCCCGGCCGCCCCGGAGGCCCCGGAGGCCCACGGATCCGCCGCCGCCGAAGGGGAGTGAGCGGCCCACCCCGCTCGCCGGACCACCGTCCGCGGCCGCCCGCGTCCCGTGCACGGTCGGCGGTGTCAATCCCGCGCTGACTAGGTGTGATAATCCTTCAAACGCGCTCGGGGGACGGGTGCGGGCGGGGTGGACGAAGGGGCGGGTGCGGGGTGGGGCGGGTGACGACCGCCGTGGCGGCGTTGGCCTTGACGCTGTCGCAGACGTGGGTGGGCCCGGTGGCGCTGGCGACGGGGGTGAACCCGCTGTCGGCACTGAGAGCCGGGCCGAAGTCCCCGCCACCACTGTCCGCGCGGGCGGCCGTCCGGCCCGCGGCCGTCGTCCAGATCGTCGCCCACCAGGACGACGACCTGCTGTTCATGAACCCGGACCTGTCCAACAGCATCCGGGCGGGCCTGAAGGTGACCACCGTCTACGTGACCGGCGGCGCCGCCGGCACCGGGGCGGCCTACTCCGCCCACCGGCAGGACGGCGCCCGGCTCGCCTACGCCCGCATGGCCGGCCAGGCGGCCGGCACCGGGGCCGGCGAGTGCGCCGACGACCCCGGCCCGGCCTGCTGGGACCGGGAGAACTACCGCCCCGCCCCGGACGGCCCGGTCGCCGAGCGGTTCACCCTCAAGACGAACCGCTCGATCCGGCTGGTCTTCCTCGACCTCCCCGAGTACGCCGACTCGGCCTACCTCGGCGGCAACGCCCTGCGCCGGCTGTGGGAGACCCGGAACACCGCCACACCCGCCCAGACCGTGACGCTGGACATGGACGGCCCCGGCACCGTCTGGCCGCAGGCCTACGACGGCAGGCGGCTCCTCGGTATGCTGCGCGCCGTGCTCGCGGACCAGGGCCCCACCCTGATCAGGCTGCAGGACCCGGCACCGGACCCGATGCTCTGGTCCTCCCACGCGGAGCACGACCACCCGGACCACATCTCCACCGCGTGGTTCGCGGACGCGGCCGTCGACGCCTACACGGCGACCGGGCGCCGGGCCCTGGTCGAGCACTACCGCGACTACAACACCTGGTCCTCGCCGGCCGCCCTCTCCACCGCGGAGACCGCCGACAAGCAGGCCACCTTCGGGCGGTACGCCGGGCGGGACGTCCGGCTGCCCACCGGAGCCGCCTTCGCCGAGAGCGCGTACTCGTCCTGGCTGTCCCGGCAGTACCTGCGCCACCCCCGGTCCAGCCAGGTGGTGGCCGCCGACCGGGCCGGTCTGCTGCACGCCTTCGCGGTGGAGAGCGGGTCGCTGCTCGAATGGGCCGAGGACCAGGACAAGGTGTGGCACGGCCCGGTCGCGCACGGCGGCCCGGGCGGACCGCTGGCGGACGGCGTGACGGTGACCCGGCGTCGGGACGGCGGGCTCGTGGTCCTCGGGCAGCGCGCCGACACCGGTGAGACCGTCTCCCGCGCCCAGGATCCGGCCGGCGGTTGGGCCTGGTCCGGCTTGGGCAGCCCCGACCCCGTCGCCCCGGCGGAGGCCTCCAAGCTGGACAATCCGGCGCTCCAGGTGAGCCTGCCCGCCGTCGCCGCCGACGGCGAGGGTCGGCTGCACCTGTTCGTCCGCAACCGCCGCGGCGGCATCAGCGGCAAGGCGCAGACCGGGCCCGACGGGCCGTGGGGGGAGTGGACCGACCTCGGGGGCGCGGGCGTGCAGGACGCGCCCTCGGCCGCCACCGGCCCGGACGGCCGGATCGAGGTGTTCGCCGTCACCGCGTCGGCGAACACCCGCCCGACCGTCCTGCACTGGTCCCAGCCCACGCCCGCCGCGCCCCTGGTGCCGGACCCCGGTTTCCCGGCCGTCGCCCCGGTCGGCGACGTCGGCGTGGGCAGCGATCCCGACGGCCGCCTGGTGCTGTTCTACCGGCAGCTCTCGGGCGATCCGGTGCCCGGTTCGGCCACCCGCTCGTACACGATGCGCCTCGTCCAGAGCGAGCCCGGCGGCCCGTGGACACCGGAGGCGGCCCCAGTGGGCGGCGGCCCCGACCACGGCGGCAGCGGCGAGCCGGCCGTGGCGCCGGGTGGCGGCTCCTCCCCGCACCGGATGGTGGTGGCCGTCCGCAACCGGGACGGTGGCATCAGCGTCAACCGCCAGGGCGCCGACGGGCAGTTCGGCGACTGGAACGACCTGGACGGCTTCGTCGTGGGGTCGCCCGCCGTCGGGGTCGACCGCGACGGCCTGACGGACCTGGTGGCGCTCGGTCCGGACGGCCGGCTGCGCCAGAGCCGGCAGCGGCCGGACGGCTCGTTCGGCGGCTGGAGCATCGTCGCGGGGCCCTGACCTCCGGCTCCCCGAGGCCGCCCGGCGCCCGCGCCCGCCCACGCGGGCCGGGCGGACTTCCGGCGTCTGCGACACTTGAGGAACCATGCCTAAGCCCGGAGAACATTGACCGGCAAGACGCCGAAGGGCCTCCCACCAGCGGGTTTTCCGCCAGCGGGAGGCCCTTCGGCGTGTGCCGGGCCGTCTCTGGGCCGTCAGATCGTCGGTTCGCCCGGCAGGAACAGCCGGTCGACGGCCTTCCGTGCCCGATCCTGACTGTTCGGCATCAGGTGGGCGTAGACCCGGAGCGTCAGGGCCGGGTCGGCGTGGCCGAGGTAGTCGCTGACGGCCCGGATGCTCTCCCCGGCGTCCAGGAGCACCGACGCGTAGAAATGCCGTAGGGCGTGCATGCCGTGCTCGCGCGCCGAGGCGTAGGGCTCGCCAGGACCCGGCACCGCGATAAGGCCAGCCGCCGCGATGGCGGGCTTCCACTCCTGAACGTTGAAGTTGCTCCGCCAGACCGGCCCGTCAGCGGTGTTGCTGAACAGGAGACGGAAGGTGACCTTCGGACCGTCCGGGGTCTTCCACGGGAGTGTGATCGGTACGGGCTTGCACGAGTCCATGTGGGCGCGGACGGCGGCAGCCACGGAGCTGGGGAGCGGCACGTCACGCTCCTTGTTGCACTTCGGGGGAGCGAACACCGCCTTCCCCCGGATCTGCTTGACCTGGCGGAGCACCCGTACGGCGCCGGTCTCGAAGTCGAGTGCGTCATCCTCCGCCAGGCCGACGATCTCACCCTGACGCAGCCCGCACCCGGCGCCCAGGTCGGCCATTGCCCGGTATCGCTCCGGTAGCGCGCCGCGTACCGCGAACACCTGCTCTGGGAGCCAGGGCACGATGCGTCGGGCCTCGGCAGCCGGAGGACGAACCGACGCGGCGCCGCACGGGTTGCGATTCAGCAGTCCGTCGTCCACGGCGGCCGACAGGACCGCCCGCACGTCGGAGTAGATGTTCCGGGCGTACCCGCCCGAGATCGGACTGTCCTCCAGCCCCTTCACCAGCTCCTGAATGTGGGACGGCCGGAACGAGTCGAGCGGCCGCCGGCCGATCCGGGGGAACGCGTGCAGCCGCAGCCTGGTCTCCACCAGAACCTGACTGGCCGGGTCCGTGGTTTGGGCCTTGAGCCACCGTTCCGCGAACTGCTGGAACGTCGTCCGTGACGCCTTCGGGTCGAGGTACTGGCCGCGCGACATGTCGGCCTCGATTCCGGTCAGCCACTCTTCCGCCTGTCGCTTCTGGCGGTCGGGGAAGCTCTTGCTCTTCTCGGTGCCGTCCGGGCCGACGTAGCGGGCCCGGTACCGCTTGCCGGTGCCGTAGCGGTCGGTGCGGACGCGCCGCGGCTTGCCGTCGGGGCCGGGTTCGGTCTTGTACCAGCGGTCCTGGATGTGTCCGGCCATGGGGCCGCTCCTTGAAGTGGTGGTGGCTTCGGTGTTGTCGGGTTGTTGTGGTTGTTGTTGTTGCTCTGACCTGCGACAACAACGGGGGCGGGGTGTTGGGAGGGCGCTGGGGGAGGGGCCGGGTGGGCCCCGCCGGGGCGGTGTTGAGGGTGACCTCAGGAAGGGAGCGCCCGGGGCCACGGCGGGGCGGTTGTGCCGGCGGCTGTTGGGGGGCGGGCTTCGCGCCCTCCAGTGCGGGGGTGGGTGGAGGCCCTGCGGGTGGGCCTCTTCCGGGTGCCTGTTGGCCCTCGGAGAGGGGCCGCGTTCGGTTGTGGGTCAGGCGGCCTGTTGGGTCTGGTCGGTGACCCACTGGGCGACGGCGTCGGGGTGGTAGCGGAGGTGCCGGCCGACGCGGAAGGCGGGCGGGCCGGTGCGCTTGCGGCGCCACTGGTAGACGGTCTCCAGCGGGACGCCGAACATCGCGGCGATGTCTTCGGGGGTGAGGAAGCGGGCGGGCAGTGGCACGACAGTGGGCGGGGTGTCGGCCGGTTCGCGGCGGTTGGCCAAGGTGTGCCTCCAGGGCGGTTGGGGCTGTTGTCCGCCTGTCGCCTCGCCTGTCGCCTGTCACCTGTCTGTCGCCTGTAAGGCGCAGGTCAGGGGGGTGTTTCGGGGCTGTGGGGCCCGTTTCGGGGTGGAGACGACAGACGACAGGCGACAGGCGACAGGTGGGCTGGGCGGCGGCGGCCGGGCGGTGGCCTGTGGTCTGTCAGCGGGGGTGTCAGGAGTGGGTGTCAGGGGCCCTGACAGTCGCGTTTGCCTAGGGGTTTGGGTGTCAGGGGCTGTCAGGTGTCAGGGGGTGTCAGGCCCGGTGCCGGGGTGGGGCGAGGTGGCGTTGGTTCGTGATCGTCTTCCCCTTCCGGGGGTGTCGGCCGGAGCGGGGTAGAGCGGTAGGTAGGGGCCGGTAGGTAGGGCGGTAGGTAGGGGCTGACCTGCGGTTCCTACCGCCCTACCGGCTCCCGGGAGGGGTGCCGGGAGAGGGCGGGGGAGGGGCTGGGAGGGGACCGTTCGGGCTCCTGTTTCGGGAGGGCGCGGACGGGGTCTGGCAGGGGCCTGTCTGCTGGCCTCGGAAGCGGTGGGTGCGGGGCCGCGAGCGGGGTCGGACGGGGCCGGTCGAGGAAGGCGATGGGGGTGGTGCCTTCCTTCCCGTCTTCGGCCCGGCGGGGGAGTTTGTCGCGGGGCCTCCGAGTGGGCGGGGCGGTGCGCGTGGCGACCCCCTCTCGGGTGGTCGCTCTTCGGCGTTGTTGGCGTTGGTGTTGGCGTTGGTGTTGGTGCTTTGACCTGCGCCAACAACGGGGGCGGGGTGCTCTCGGCAGGGGAGGGGAGTGGCGGTGTCCTGGTGGTGGACGCCGGGCCCGCTCCCGTCCGGCATGCGCCCGGGTGGTGACGACGGTCGGGGCGGGGTGGGGCCCTGGGGCCTGGTGGGGAGCGGGCCCGGGGCTCCGTGGTGGTCGGTGGGGCGGCCGGCTGGATGGTCGGTCGGGCGCGGTAAGCGGCGGGCGTGCGGGGCATCGCGGTGGTCTCCGTTCGGGGCCGGGGGCGGTCCGGAAAGGCCGGAAAGGCTGGAAAGGGTTTTGAGCTGGGGTTTTGTGTGGCGGAAAGCCGTCCGGAATGGTCCGGAAAGGGGGCTGGGAAGGCGGGCGGCAGGGGATCGCGGACCCCTTCGCGGACCATTGCGGACCACTTTCCGCCAGACGTTTTCGCTGGTCAGGTGGCCTTCCGGCCTTTTCGGTCTTTTCGGACCGCTCCTCAGTCGGGCGGGGCGTACAGGTAGACGGTCTGGTGGCGTCCGCCGGTGGAGAGCTGGGCGGCGGCGAAGCCGGGCAGCTGGCAGAGGCGGGCGGTGACGTCGGCGCGTTGGGTGGCGTTGAGCCGTTTCAGGAGCACCTGCACCTGGCTCTGCGTCATGCCGGAGGGCCCGGCGGTCTTCACCGCGTTCAGGAGCTTGTCCAGGTGCGGATCGCCTGTGCTGGCGGCGGCGGTGGGGCCGAGGATGTGGGCGGCGCTGGCGCGGGCGTACCGGACGAGGGCCCAGGCGGCGCGGAGGTGGTCTTCCCGGATGCGGTCGGTGTGGTCGAGGAGGGCGTAGACCATGGCGGCGCGTTTGGCGTAGGGGGCGGCGCGGGCGGTGAACTCCGCGATTGGCCCTTCGTCGCCTTCGTCCCCGCACAGGGCCGGGTAGACCTCCTCGCGCCACAGCTGGGCGGCCTGCTCGGTGAGGCGGACCTCGCCGATGCGGCGGGCGTCGGTGAGGACGGTCTTCCAGGCGGTGGCCAGGTTGTCGATGAGCTGGTCGGGGGCGCCTTGGCCGTCGGGGTCGAGGAGGTTGCGGTGGACGAAGACCGGCAGGAAGCGGTTGTAGGTGCCGCCGGCCATCTCGGCGTCCTGCATCTTGGCCCGCAGCTCACGCGGGGAGATGTGGCCGATGACGGCGATGTGCGGGGCGGTGGCGTGCAGGGCGTCGCGGTTCATGACGCCCAGGTCTTCGCCGTTCCAGGCCTGGCGCAGGATGCCGCTGAGGGAGGAGCCTTCCCGGCGTCCCCGGGCCATGGTGACGCCGTACTCGGACTCGATCACCCACAGGCGCTTGTCGGTGACGCCGGGGTCCTTGTCGTCGTCGCCGTCGCGGACCATCTCGATCAGGCCCTCGCCGGAGGACAGGCCGGAGCGGGTGTTGCAGGCGATGAACTCCGGCACGGCGGCCTTGAACAGCCGCTTGGCGGTGTTGGTGCCCGCACCCTTGCGGCCGGCGGCGGTGGCACCGACGGTGAGGGCCCAGATGAGGGCGGGGTGGCGGTCGTTGCCGATCCACATGAACGGCCCCGGGCCGATCGCTGCTCCCCCGGCGGACAGGAGGTTCACCAGGACACCGACCGGGTCGGCCTCGGTGGTCGGGTCGAGGTCGCGGACGGTGTCCCCGACCCAGCCGCAGAACACCTCCGGGTCCGGGACCGGGCCCGGCCGCGAGGGGCGGTCGATCCCGGGCGCCGGGTCGTACATCGGGTCCTGGTGGCTCTGTGGTCGGCCGTCGGGGGTGGTGGCGAGGTGGAGTTCGACGGGCATCAGGCGCTCTCCGCAAGCTGGGGAGTGTCGGGCAGGTCGACCTGACGGCCGGTGGGGTGGTGGTGGCGGTGCCAGCCGGGACGGCCGGGGATCGCGACCGGCGGCCAGCCCGGAGAAGCGCTCACGGCCCGTCGGGCGGCCTCGACGGCGCGGCTGCGCTGCTCGGCCAGCTCCAGCGCGGTGGGGTGGTTGGACCAGGCCCGCACCGTGCGCACCAGCTCCTTCCAGGAGGCTTCGTCCTGGGCCACCCACTCGGCGCGGGCCTGCTCGCCGAGCACCATGTCCGTGCGGAGGCTGGCGTGGATGAACTCGGGTGCGGTCTCGGCCTGTTGGCGCCAGGCTTCGGCGGCGGTGATGAGGGCGGCTTCGCGGCGCGGGTCGCCGGCCGGGAGGGCGGCGAAGGCGGGGGAGCCGTAGTCGGGGATGCCGATGGGCTGTCCCCACCGGTCGAGGACCACGGCCGGGGTGATCCGGCGGAGCGCGCCCACGAACCGGTCGGCGGCCCACCGGGCGGTGGAGCGGTGCGCGTCCCGGAGCGGCGCGGGGAGGGTGATCGGGTCGGGCAGCACCGCCGCTTCAACCTCGTCCGGGTCCGCTTCAGCGGCACGGTCGGGCGTTTCAGCGGCACCGGTGGCGGGGGTGTTCACCGGGTGCTCACCGGCGCTCACGGCGCCGTGTCCACCGCTCACGGACGGACCGGTTTCAGGTCCGCCGGTGGCCGTTTCAAGGGCGCGGGCCGGGGCTTCAGCCGCACTGGCGGGCGCTTCAGCGGCGGGGTGGACGGGGCGGTGAGCACCCGACTGGACGGTGCTCACGGCCGGGCGGGTTTCAGCTCGGCGGGCGCCGGTTTCAGCGGCGGCGGCCGGGGTTTCAGGTCGGGGTGGTGGAGGTTCCTGGGGGCGGGAGTCGGCCCCGTCATGGCTGGTCACAGCTACTCCTGCGAGGGGCGGGTAGCGCTTCCGGGAACGCGGGAACGGTCGCCGGGAACGCGGTGAGCGAGTCGGGTGGCGGTCGGGCCGTGACGCCTGGTCAGTGGGCGACCGATGTATGGGGGAACGGGGCGGGAAGCGCTTCCCGGAAGCCGGGAACGGTCGGCGGGTAGCGCCGGGAACGGTTCCGTGAGCGGCGGTGAACAGTCGGGTGTTCACCGCTTCGCGCGTGGCCCTGAAAGTCGGCCGACTGCGGTTGAAACCGGGCCAGTCGGGCGGCCGGGTGAGCGGGTGGTGAGTGCCCGTGAGCGTCGGTGGGCGCTCACCCGGGAAGGTGTCAGGCCGCGAGCGGGAGGAGGCCGACGGCCGTCTCCGGCAGGCCCAGGAGGCGGGCGATGCGCCGCAGCTGGGTGACGTCGCGGATGGTGCGCTTGCCGCGCTCCAGGAGCGAGACGTACGGCTGGCTGAAGCCGAGAAGGTCGGAGAGGTCCTGCTGGGTGAAGTGGGTGTCCGCGCGGAACCGGCGCAGGATGGCGCCCAGATCCGGGCCCGTCTCCTGGGCGGCGGGCTCCTCGGCCGGGAGCGGGGCGACGGCGGCCAGGCGCGCGGCACGGCGGTCGTCCGGGCCGACCGTCCGGCGGCGCGGGCCGCACAGCCGGTCGGGGTTGCTGCGGCTGAGCCGGGCCGAGCAGCGCGGGCACCGGCGGATCTCCACGAGCGCGTTCACGCCGCCACCGCCTTCGCGACGGCCGGGGCCACCAGGGAGAGGACCGGCGCGGCCGGGGTCGGCGGCTGCGGGGCGGTGACGCCGAACGTGCGGGTCACGGCCTCGGCCACCAGCTTGGTGTAGGCGTAGAACGGCCGGCGCGAGTGCGACAGCGCGGTGCGGGCCAGCTCCGAGTACTCCTCGATCTGGTGGGCGTCGGAGTCCACGATCGCGAAGCGCAGGGCCTCCGCCAGCTCCTCGGACTTCAGCAGGTCCGAGGCGGTGAGCGTCATCTCCGGGTGGAAGGCCAGCAGGCCCACCAGGTCGAAGAACCGCAGCGACAGCGACACCCGCACCGAGACGCGGGCCTCCCTCTCACCCGGGTCCGCCTCGCCGAACAGCGAGACGTTCTGCTTCGCCGGGCCGACCGCGAGCGATGGCTGAGTGATGAGCGGAGCGTGCATGATGGGACTCCCTTCACTGGGCGTGGGCGGCGGTCTTTCTTGGCGGATTGGGCGCCGCCCACGGGAAACCAGAGGCATCGTCTGCATTGTCCGAACAATGCTGCCTTCGAGGAAGACTCTGGCATCGGACGTGACGTGCCGTCAAGCGCATCGTCCGCATTGACTGGACAATGGGTTGGGCCGGGCGGTTTCATGGACCCATGGCAACCACGCGAGCTGGGCGACCCCCGATGTACCAGCAGATCGCAACCGTCTTCCGGCAGCGGATTGCGAGCGGAGCCCTCGTCGCGGGCGACCGCCTTCCGACTGAGGCCGAGCTGGGCGAGGAGTTCGAGGTCGGGCGGGGCACCGCGCGGCAAGCCCTCGGGATACTGGTCAACGAAGGGCTGATCGTCGCAGCCCGTCCCCGCGGCTACTTCGTTCGCGAGCGCCGGCCGATGGTTTTCCGGCCGCAGGCGGAGTTCCGGGCCCGCCCGTACTCGGAGGAGATGGACGCCTTCGCCACGGAGCACTCAGCGGACGGGCGGGAGGCCAGCCAGCGCATCGACGTGAGCATCGTGGAGCCGCCGGCCTCCGTCGCCAAGCGCCTGAACCTGGAGCCCGGACAGCTCACGGCCGTGCGGCAGCGCGTGCGTTCGTTGGACGGGGAGCCGTTCAACCTGAACGACTCCTACTTCCCGCTGAGCATCGTGCAGGATTCGGAGATCATGCGCCCTGCGGACATCGTGCGTGGCGCCAACGTGGTGCTCGCCGAGCTGGGGCACCTCCAGGTCCGTGCCCTCGATGAGCTGTACGTGAGGATGCCGACCCCGGAGGAGGCCAAGCGCCTTGAGCTGGGCGCCGGGACACCGGTGGCGGAGCACGTCCGCACCGGATACACGGCTGAGGGCCTGCCCGTCCGGGTGGCCGTTTCGATCCTGCCGGGTGACCGGCACGTGATCACCTACGAGCAGGAACGAGAGCAGCAGGATGCCGACGCTAACTGATCTGGAGATTCGCCCCGCTCGCTGGGATCAGCTCGGGGAGGTCGAGGCGCTGCTGATCGAAGCCAGCGAATGGCTCGCCTCTCAGGGCAGCGATCAGTGGCAGTTCCCGCCCCGGCGGGACCGGGTCATCAGCGCCATCGAGCGCGGGGAGTGCTTCCTGGCCTACCGGGACGGTGAGCCTGTCGCGACCCTGACCGTGGACGAGCAGGCCGACCCCGAGTTCTGGGAGCCCGAGGACGGGCCCGAGGACGCGCTGTACGTCCACCGCATGGCGGTGGCCCGCAAGGCGGCGGGCCAGGACGTGGGCGGGGAGCTGCTGAACTGGGCCGTCGACCGCGCAGCGGCTGCGGGGAAGCGGTTTCTCCGGTTGGACGCCTGGAAGACGAACCCGGGCCTCCACCGCTACTACCTCGGTCAGGGCTTCTCCCTGGTCAGGGTCGTAGACCTGTCTCACCGGCCGTCGGGTGCCCTCTTCGAGCGGGCAGTCCACGGCCGCCCCGAGGGGCGATGATCCGGGCCGTCTGTGGGCCGTCCGACGTCGGCCAACGATGACAGATGACGACCAGCGCTGAGCCCGTCTCCCCTGGCGAGGACAGGCTCAGCGTTCGGCGTCTGCGACACTTGAGGAACCATGCCTAAGCCCGGAGAACTCACGTTTGTCGCGCCGCGCGGCGCCAAGCCCCCGCGACACCTCGCCGACCTGAGCCCCGCCGAGCGCAAGGAGGCCGTCGCCGAGCTGGGCGAGCAGCCGTTCCGCGCCAAGCAGCTCTCCAACCACTACTTCGGCCGGATGTCGAACGACCCGGCGAGCTGGACGGACATTCCCTCCGCCAGCCGGGAGAAGCTCACCGAGGGCCTGTTGCCCGAGCTGATGTCGGTGGTCCGGCACGTCTCCTGCGACGACGACGCCACCCGCAAGACGCTCTGGAAGCTCTTCGACGGCACGCTCGTGGAGTCCGTGCTGATGCGCTACCCGGACCGGGTCACCATGTGCATCAGCTCCCAGGCCGGCTGCGGCATGAACTGCCCGTTCTGTGCCACCGGCCAGGCCGGGCTGACCCGCAACCTCTCCACCGCCGAGATCGTCGAGCAGATCGCCGCGGGGATGCGCGCGCTCAAGACCGGTGAGGTCCCCGGTGGCGAGGCGCGGCTGTCCAACGTGGTCTTCATGGGCATGGGCGAGCCGCTGGCCAACTACAACCGGGTGCTGGCCGCGATCCGTCGGCTGACCGACCCGGCGCCGGACGGCTTCGGCCTGTCGCAGCGCGGCATCACGGTCTCCACGGTCGGTCTCGTCCCGGCGATGCACCGGTTCGCCGACGAGGGCCTCAGCTGCCGCCTGGCGCTGTCGCTGCACGCTCCGGACGACGAGCTTCGCGACGAGCTGGTGCCGGTGAACACCCGGTGGAAGGTCGCCGAGGTGCTGGACGCGGCCTGGAACTACGCGGAGAAGTCCGGCCGCCGGGTCTCCATCGAGTACGCGCTGATCAAGGACATCAACGACCAGGCCTGGCGGGCCGACCTGCTCGGCCGGCTGATCAAGAACCGCCGGGTGCACGTCAACCTGATCCCGCTGAACCCGACGCCGGGTTCCAAGTGGACGGCCTCCCGGCCGGAGGACGAGCGCGAGTTCGTCCGCCGGCTCCAGTCGCACGGCGTGCCGACGACCGTCCGCGACACCCGGGGCCAGGAGATCGACGGCGCCTGCGGCCAGCTCGCCGCGGCGGGCTGAGCCCTCCCGGACGAAGCCGCCGCTACCGGAGGCCGGCCGCCGCCAGCGCGGCGGTCGCGCCACCGGTCAGCAGCAGTGTGCTGCCCACCGCGAGGGTGCGCAGCGCGACCGCGCCGAACAGCAGCCGGGGCGAGGTGCCGAGGCGCAGCAGCGCTTCGGTGACCTCCCGGCGGTCGGTGCGGACCTCGGCGAGCCGGGCGAGCAGCGCCGCGACGGCGCAGCCGAGCACCAGGCAGGCCTCGACCGCGGGCAGCGCGTCGGCGCTGTCGGGGGTGCCGATCCAGTAGCGGATGGTGGTGAGAACCAGGGCGACGGCGAGGGTGAGCACGGCCAGCGGCGCGCCGAGCCGGCGGGCCTGGGCGGTGAGCCCGCGCCCGGCCAGCAGCCGCAGCGGGGTGGGCCGGCCGACGGCGAGCAGCCGTCCGGCCCAGGCCAGCAGCGGTCCGGTGAGCAGGGCGAGGCCGAGCGCGCTGGCGGCCCAGCCGCCGAGGGCGGCGGTGCTGGTGGTGCCGAGGCCGGCGGGCAGGTGGACGGGGCGGCCGTCGGCCTCGGCGCCGGGCCGCAGGGCGATGAGTTCGAGGGCGGCGCCGATCACGCCCAGCCCGGTGGCCAGGGCGATCCGCCAGACGCCGAAGCCGGTCGGGGCGTGGACCCGGTGGCCGGGCAGGGCGTCGGTGACGGGCATCGCGCAGGCCGCGGCGGTGCCGGCGGTGAGCGGGACCAGGGCGAGCAGGGCGACCGGCGCGGCGGTCGGCAGTGGTACGCCCATGCCGAGGTCGGCGGCGAGCGTGGGCCCGGCGACGTCGTTGCGCAGCACCAGGAAGAGCAGCAGGGTGAGCACGCTGCCGAGGGTGCAGGCGAGTACGACCTCCCCGGCGACGAGGGTCCGGATCCGGAGCGAGCCGGCCCCGGCGGCGGTGAGGCCGGCGATCCGTTCGGGCCGCCGGGCGGGCACCGCGCGGGCGGCGACGGCCGCGAACCAGGCGACGGCGGCGAGCGGGGGCAGGCACCAGAGCAGCCGGACCAGCGGGTCGCCGCCGTCGGTCGGGTCGCTCATCGCCCGGCCGAGGGAGCGCAGCAGGAAGGCGGCGACCACGGCGGCGGCCAGTGCGGTGAGCAGCCAGCGGCCGAGGTCGGACACCCGGTAGCCCCGGGCCAGACGGAGATAGAACACGTCGACTCTTTCAGCGGCTCGGCGTCGTCAGCGGTGGGTGGCGGTGACGGTCGGCGCTCCGGCGGTCCCGGGGACGGTGGTGCCGCGCGGGACGGGGGCGGCGGGGGCGGTGAGCCGCCCGTCGACGAGGGCGACGGCGCGGTCCGCGAACCGGACGAGCTCGGGGTCGTGGGTGGCCAGGACGAGGGTGAGCTGGTGCGATCGGGCCGCGCTGGTCAGTATCCGCATGACCTGGTCGGCGGCCTCGCGGTGCAGCGGGGCGGTGGGGTCGTCGGCGAAGACCACGGGCGGCAGCGGGGCCAGGGCGCGGGCGACGGCGACCCGTTGGCGCCTGCTCTGGACCAGCCGTTCGGGGCGCAGCCGGGCGCAGTCGCCGACGTCGAGGCGCTCCAGCCACTCGTCGGCGGCGGTGTAGGCGGCCTTGTTGCCGGCTCCGGCGAGCAGCAGCGGCAGGGCGACGTTCTCCCGGGCGGTCAGTTCGGGCACCAGGTGAGGCTCGGACCCGACGAAGCCGAAGCGGTCGCGGCGCAGCCGTTCGCGGCCGGCCCGGGCGAGGGTGTGCACGGGGGAGCTGTTGAACCAGACCTCGCCCTCGTCGACCGGGAGTTGCGCGGAGAGGCAGCCGAGCAGGGTGCTCTTGCCGGAGCCGCGTGGGCCGGTGACGGCGAGCACCTCGCCGTCGCGGACGCCGATCGAGATGCCGCGCAGGGCGGGGGTGCCGTCATGGGACTTGACGATCCCTCGGGCCCAGAGCACGTCGTTGTCAGGCGGTGCCGCTGACATGAGGATCCATCCTGGGTGGCCGCAGGGATATGACAGTCGTCAGATTAGAACGACCGGGGCTGGTCGCGGTTGCGGCGCACTGGTCCATCACGGGCAAATCACCCGCATTCAGGCATGTTTGGTCGTACGACTGTGATGTTGAGCGGACCGGGAGACGCCGAAGGGCGGCCCCGCGGGG
>NZ_JBHUAF010000044.1:0-33628 GCF_042789895.1 Kitasatospora sp. NPDC056783 | reverse complement strand
GGGGGGCGCGGGGGGGGGGGGTGGGGGGCGGGGCCGGGGCGGGGGGGGGGGGGGCGCCGCGGGGGGGGGGCCGCCCCGCCCCCCCGCCACCCCGGTCAGCGGACCGGAGTTCCAGCGGATGCTCACCGAACTGCTGCCGCGGGGCACGGTGGAGGTGGGCGAGGCCAGGGGCACCGAGAGCGGCACCCCGCAGCTGCGGCTGCTGCTGGACGACGGCCACGGCCAGGTGCAGTACCTGTTCTGGATCATGCGCTTCGGAGGGGCGGCCGCGGGTTGCCCGTCCGTGGCGACCGGCGGTGACGCCTGCACCGAGACGACCCGCCCGGACGGCGACCACCTGACCCTCTACCAGGCCGCCACCCGGGGCGGAGAACCGGCCGGCTCGAAGATGTGGTCCGCCCTGCTGACCGGGCACGGCTATCAGATGCTGCTTGAGGAGTGGAACCGCGACCCGCAGGACCGGAGCGCGCCGATCACCCGCACCGACCCGCCGCTGACGCCGGACCAGCTCGCCGCCGTGGTGACGGACCCGCGCTGGAAGCAGGTCGCCGCCGCCCTGCCGGGGAGCCCGACGCCCCCCCTGCCGTCGGGCTCCCCGAAGCCCCCCGTGCCGGGGCAGGCCTCGCCGGAGCTCCCCGTGCCGGGGGAGTCGGCCGCCCCGGGGTGGACGGTGGTGGTCGACGGCCCCGCGGGAGGCGCCCTGCCGACCGGCCCGGGCCCCGGCGTGCTGAGGCTGACTCCGCAGTCGCCCGGCGCGGCGGAGCCGACGCCGGCCTCCCCGACGCCCGCTCCCTGAGCGCCGCTCAGCCGGCGGCGGGCCGGTTGCGCTCGTACACCAGGCGCAGGCCGATCAGGGTCAGCCAGGGCTCGTGCTCGTCGATGGTGGTGGCCTCGCCGAGGACCAGCGGCGCGAGGCCGCCGGTGGCGATCACCTGGACGTCGTCCGGGTCCTTGGCCAGTTCCCGGGCCATCCGCTCGACCAGGCCGTCGACCTGCCCGGCGAAGCCGTAGAGGATGCCGGACTGCATGCCCTCGACGGTGTTCTTCCCGATCACGTTGCGCGGGCGGGCCAGCTCGATCTTGCGCAGCTGGGCGCCGCGGACGCCGAGCGCCTCGACCGAGATCTCGATGCCGGGGGCGATCGCGCCGCCGACGTAGTCGCCGCGGGCGTTGACGGCGTCGAAGGTGGTCGCGGTGCCGAAGTCGACCACGATGCACGGGCCGCCGTACAGGTGGTTGGCGGCCAGCGCGTTGACGATCCGGTCCGCGCCGACCTCCTTGGGGTTGTCCATCAGGACGTGCACCCCGGTCTTCACGCCGGGCTCCACGATCACCGCGGGGACGTCGCCGTAGTAGCGGCGGGTCACCTCGCGGAGCTCGTGGAGCACGGCGGGGACGGAGGAGCAGATCGCCAGGCCCTCCACCGCGGCGTCCTTGACCGCGGTGTGGTTGCCCATCAATCCCTGGAGCAGCACCGCCAGTTCATCGGCCGTGCGGCGCGGATCGGTGGAGATCCGCCAGTGTTCCACCACGTCCTCGCCGTCGAACAGGCCGAGTGTGGTCTGGGTGTTGCCGACGTCGATGGTGAGGAGCACGGGGACGCTTTCTGCGAGTCGGGACGGGGCTGTGCTCGACCTGACGGTCAGGCGCGCAGGTCCAGGCCGATGTCCAGGATCGGCGAGGAGTGGGTGAGCGCGCCCACGGCCAGGTAGTCGACACCAGTCTGGGCGACCTCGCGCGCGTCGGCCAGGGTCAGTCCGCCGGAGGCCTCCAGCTTCGCCCGGCCGGCCACCAGCGCGACGGCCTCCTTCAGCTGGTCGACGGTGAAGTTGTCCAGCAGGATCAGGTCCGCGCCGGCGTCCAGCACCGGCGGGATCTGCGCCAGCTCGTCCACCTCGACCTCGACCGGCAGCTCCGGGTACGCGGCCCGGACGGCCCGGAAGGCCTCGGCCACGCCGCCCGCGGCGACCACGTGGTTGTCCTTCACCAGGGCGGCGTCCGAGAGCGCCATCCGGTGGTTGGCGCCGCCGCCGCAGCGGACCGCGAACTTCTGCAGGGCGCGCAGGCCCGGGGTGGTCTTGCGGGTGTCCCGGACGACCGCGCCGGTGCCCTCCAGCGCGTCCGCCCAGGCCCGGGTCGCGGTGGCGATGCCGGACAGGTGGCAGAGCAGGTTGAGCGCGCTGCGCTCGGCGGTCAGCAGGTCGCGGGTGCGCGAGCGCACCGACAGCAGCACCTGGCCGGCCTCCACCCGGTCGCCGTCCTGGACGTGCCGCTCGACCTCGAACTCCTCCTCGCAGATCAGCGAGACGACCGCCTCGGCGATCCGCAGGCCGGCCACCACACCGGCCTGGCGGGCGGTGAAGTCGGCGGTGGCGACCGCGTCGGCGGGCACGGTGGCCACCGAGGTGACGTCCTCGCCGCCGGCCAGGTCCTCGGCCAGCGCCAGGGTGGCGATGTCCTCGACCTCGATCGGGTCCAGCCCGGCCTCCTCCAGCAGCTCGGCGAGCTGCGGGTCCAGGCCGGTCTCGTAGCCCTCGCCGTCCCCGCAGGCGCAGCCGTCGCCGCAGCCGCCGCTCTGGTCGGCCAGGGGGAGTTCCTCGTGCGCGTGGGTCATGGTCCTACTGCTCCTCAGGGGTGCTGACGGGGTCGCCGGAGGCGGCCAGGGTGGTGATCAGGTGGCGCCGCCAGTGGGCGTCGTCGCGCTCGGGGAAGTCCTCGCGCCAGTGGCCGCCACGGGTCTCCTCGCGCTGCGCGGCGGCCGCGACCAGGGCGGTGGCGACCAGCAGCAGGTTGGCGGCCTCCCAGGTCTCCACCCGGGGGTCGGCCGGCTTCTCCTCGGCCACGTGGCAGCGGGCCTGCTCGGAGAGCAGCGTCAGCCCGGCCGCGGCGTCGGCCAGCGAGGCGGCCGAGCGCAGGACGCCCGCGCCGCGCGACATCAGCCGCTGGATCTCGGCGCGCGCCTCGGAGGCCGGCAGCGGCACCGGCCGGGCGGCCCGTACGGCGGCGACGTCGACGGTGCGCTCGGGCAGTTCGCCCGCCGCGTGGCGCGCGGCCAGGTCGGCGGCGATCCGCTCGGCGAAGACCAGGCCTTCCAGCAGGGAGTTGGAGGCCAGCCGGTTGGCGCCGTGCACGCCGGTGCAGGCGACCTCGCCGCAGGCGTACAGGCCGGGGACGGAGGTGCGGCCGTGCCGGTCGGTGCGGACGCCGCCGGCGGCGTGGTGCGAGGCCGGGGCGATCGGAATCGGCTCGGTGACCGGGTCGATGCCGTGGGAGCGGCAGGAGGCCAGGATGGTGGGGAAGCGGTGCTCCCACATCTCGGCGCCGAAGTGCCGCCCGTCCAGGTACATGTGGTCGGTGTCCCGCTCCTGCATGCGCCGGGTGATCGCCTTGGCGACGATGTCACGCGGGGCGAGTTCGGCCAGCTCGTGCTGCCCGACCATGAAGCGCACGCCGTCGGCGTCCACCAGGTGGGCGCCCTCGCCGCGCACGGCCTCGGAGACCAGCGGCTGCTGGCCCGCGGCGTCCGGGCCGAGCCAGAGCACGGTCGGGTGGAACTGGACGAACTCCAGGTCGGCGGCGGCGGCGCCGGCCCGCAGGGCCAGGGCCACGCCGTCGCCGGTGGAGACGGCCGGGTTGGTGGTGGCGGAGAAGACCTGGCCCAGGCCGCCGGTGGCGAGCACCACCGCGCGGGCCCGGACGGCGCCGACGCCGTCGCGCTGGCCCTCGCCCATCACGTGCAGGGTGAGGCCGGCGGTGTGGCCCTCGGCGTCGGTCAGCAGGTCGAGGACGAGCGCGTGCTCGATCAGTTCGAGGTCCGGGTCGCTGCGGACGGCGGCGACCAGGGCGCGGGAGACCTCCGCGCCGGTGGCGTCCCCGCCGGCGTGCACGATCCGGTGGCGGTGGTGGCCGCCCTCGCGGGTGAGCAGGATCTCGCCGTCCTCGTCGCGGTCGAAGGCGGCGCCGACCGCGATCAGCCGGCGGACGGCGTCCGGGCCCTCGGTGACCAGGGTGCGGACGGCCTCCTCGTCGCAGATGCCGGCGCCGGCCACCAGGGTGTCGTCCAGGTGCTGCTCCGGGGTGTCCCCCTCGCCCAGGGCGGCGGCTATGCCGCCCTGGGCCCAGCGGGTGGAGCCCTCGTCCAGTACCGCCTTGGTGACCACCATGGCCCGCAGGCCGGCCTTGCGGACGTTGAGGGCGACGGTGAGGCCGGCGATGCCGGAGCCGACCACGACCACGTCGGTGGTGGCGGTCCAGCCGGGGGCCGGGGCGGTGAGGCGGTGCTTGGACATCGGTGGGTGGCTCCTTCAGCGCGAGGCGGCGTCGGCCGCGCCGTTGCCGTCACGGTACGCCGCGTCCCCGCGCAGCAGTCCGCTGCCCTCCGGTGCTTCGGCCGGGTCCCCGCCCAGGGAGGTGATCCGGTTCTGCCCGTCCACGAAGACGATCCTCGGCTCGTAGCCCTTGGCCTCGGCCGTGTCCATCTGCCCGTAGGCGATGAGTATGACCAGATCGCCGGGGTGGACCAGACGGGCGGCGGCGCCGTTGATGCCGATCACGCCGGAGCCGCGCGGGCCGGCGATGGTGTAGGTCTCCAGCCGGGCGCCGTTGTCGATGTCGACGATGTGGACGAGCTCGCCGGGGAGCAGGTCGGCGGCGTCGAGCAGGTCCTCGTCCACCGTGACCGAGCCGACGTAGTGCAGGTCGGCCTGGGTCACGGTGGCCCGGTGGATCTTGGACTTGAGCATGGTGCGGAGCATTGCGGGTCACGCCTCCTGTGAGTGCATGCCTGAGAGGGGTCTTGCTGCGGGGTGGTGCGTGGTGCGTTCTGCCTGGCGGCGGATTCTGTGCCGGACGGTCACCTGCCTGGCGGCAGATACTGTGCCGGACGGTCACCTGCCTAGCGGCAGATGACGTGGACGTTGTCGATCAGGCGGGTCGGACCCACCTTCGCGGCGACGGCCAGCACGGCCTCGCCCTGGAAGTCGTCCGCCGCCTCGGAGAAGTCGTGCGGGTCGATCAGGGCGAGGTAGTCCAGGGTGATGCCCTCGGCGCCGTCCAGGGCGGCCGCGGCGGCCTCGCGGACGGCCTTCGGGCCCTTCGCGCCGGCGTCACGGCCGGCGAACAGGGCCTTGGACAGGGCGAGCGCGTGCTCGCGCTCCTCCGCCGAGAGGTACTGGTTGCGCGAGGACAGCGCCAGGCCGTCCTCCTCGCGGACGGTCGGCACGCCGACGATCTCGACGTCGAAGTCCAGGTCGGCGACCATCCGCCGGATGATCGCCAGCTGCTGGGCGTCCTTCTCGCCGAAGAAGGCGAAGTCCGGGTCGGTGATGTGCAGCAGCTTGGCGACGACGGTCAGCACGCCGTCGAAGTGGCCGGGCCGGGTGGCGCCCTCGTAGCGCTCGCCCATCGGGCCGGCCGCCAGGCGCACCTGCGGCTCGCCGTTCGGGTAGACCTCCTCGGCGGACGGCGCGAAGACCACGTCGGCGCCGTTCTCCTCGGCCAGCCGCACGTCGGCGTCGAGGGTGCGCGGGTAGCGCTCCAGGTCCTCGGCCGGGCCGAACTGGAGCGGGTTGACGAAGACCGTCACGGCGACCCGGCCGTCCCGGCCGACCTGCTTGCGGGCGGCGCGGATCAGCGCGGCGTGGCCCTCGTGCAGCGCGCCCATGGTCATCACGACGGCGTTGTCGACCGGCTGCTCGTCCGGCCAGAACGCGGCCTCGAAGTCGTCCACGGTGCGGGTCAGGACGGCCCGGTGGACCTTCGGCGTCCGCTGGGGCTTGTTCGACTGCTTACCGCGTGCCATCTACCGCTTCTCCTCGTTCAGTACGTCCAGCAGCGCAGCTGCCGACGTTTCGTCGATCGTCCCGTTGGCGAGTGCCCGCTGGGCGGTGGCGCGGGCCATCGCCCGGTAGGCCGCCGGGATGTCCGGGGACACCGTACTGAGCTGCGCCAGGTGGCGCCGTACGGTGCCCTGGTCGCCCCGGGCGACGGGGCCGGTGAGGGCCGCGTCGCCGGAGCGCAGGCTGTTGTCCAGGGCGGCGCCCAGCAGCGGGCCGAGCATCCGGCCGGGCTCGGCGACGCCGGCCGCGCGCAGCAGTTCCATCGCCTGCGCGACCAGGGTGACCAGGTGGTTCGCGCCGTGCGCGAGGGCGGTGTGGTAGAGCGGGCGGACTTCCTCGGGCACCCACTCGGGTTCGCCGCCCATCTCCACCACCAGCGCCTCGGCGACCGGCCGCAGCTCGTCGGGGGCGGTCACGCCGAACGGGCAGCCGGCCAGCCGGGCCAGGTCCACCGAGGTGCCGGTGAAGGTCATCGCGGGGTGCAGGGCCAGTGGCAGCGCCCCGGCCCGGGTGGCGGGCTCCAGGACGGCGACGCCGTGCGCGCCGGAGGTGTGCACCAGCAGCTGGCCGGGACGGACCGCGCCGGTGGCGGCCAGCCCGGTCACCAGGTCGGCCAGCGCGTCGTCCGGGACGGTCAGCAGCACCAGGTCCGCGGCGGCCAGCACCTGCGGCGGGGTGACGATCCGCACGCCCGGCAGCAGCGCCTCGGCGCGGCGGCGGGAGGCGGCGGACACCCCGGAGGCGGCGACCACGGTGTGCCCGGCGAGCTGGAGGGCGGCGCCCAGCGCGGGGCCGACCCGGCCGGTGCCGACCACGCCGACGGCCAGCCGGGCCGGGCGGTTGCCGGGGTCGCTGGGATCGCCGAGCGGGGCGAAGTCGGCGAAGTCGGACGAACTCATGTCCACCCTTGTCCTGAATGACCGTTCCGGTCCCACCTGCGGGTACCGGACGTACCGCCCCAGTGTACGGGCGGGGTCAGTCGGAGGCCCCGGCCCGGATCAGCCCGGCCTCGTACGCCAGCACCACGGCCTGGACCCGGTCGCGCAGGCCGAGCTTGGCCAGGATCCGGCCGACGTGGGTCTTCACGGTGGCTTCGGAGAGCACCAGCCGGGCCGCGATCTCGCCGTTCGACAGGCCCTGGGCGACCAGCAGGAACACCTCCCGCTCGCGCTCGGTCAGCGGGCCGATGACGTCCGAGCCGGGCGCGCTGTGCGGGGTGGGCAGCACCTCGGCGAAGCGGTCGATCATCCGGCGGGTGGTGGTCGGCGCGACCACCGCGTCCCCGCCGTGCACCGCGCGGATCGCGGCCACCAGCTCGGTCGGCGGGACGTCCTTGAGCAGGAAGCCGCTGGCGCCGGCCTTGAGCGCGGCGAAGGCGTACTCGTCCAGGTCGAAGGTGGTGAGGATGAGCACGTGCGGGGCGCCCGGGACCGGGCTGCCGTCCTCGGCCAGGCAGATCCGGCGGGTCGCCTGCACGCCGTCCAGGCGCGGCATCCGGACGTCCATCAGGATCACGTCGACCTCGGTGTGCCGCAGCTTCTCCAGGGCCTGCGCGCCGTCGCCCGCCTCGGCGGTGATCTCGATGTCGCCCTGTGACTGGAGGATCATCCGGAAGCCGGTGCGCAGCAGTTCCTGGTCGTCGACGAGCATCACGCGGATGGTCAAGGTGGGACTCCTTGGACGGGGGTGGACGGGGGACGGGGCTACTAGTGGGCCGCCTTGAGCGGCAGGACGGCGCGGATCCGGAAGCCGCCGCCGGGGCGGGGGCCGACGTCGAGGCTGCCGCTGACCATGCCGACGCGTTCGCGCATGCCGATCAGGCCGTGGCCGAGGCCGTCCGTGCCGCCGGCCAGCTGGTCGTCGGTGCTGCCGCGCCCGTCGTCCTCCACCAGGACGGCCAGCTCGCGCTCGCCGAAGTCGACCGCGACCCGGGCGTGCGCGTCGGGGCCGCCGTGCTTGCGGACGTTGGTGAGCGCCTCCTGGACGATCCGGTAGACGGTCAGCTCCACGCCGCGCGGCAGCTCCCGGGGGTGTCCGGAGGTGGCGTAGTCGACGTCGAGTCCGGCGGTGCGGACCTGTTCCAGCAGCTCCGGCAGCTCCTCGACGCCCGGCTGCGGCACGTACTCCTCGGCCTTGGTGTCGGCGGTGCGCAGCACGCCCAGCAGGCGGCGCATCTCGACCAGCGCCTGGCGGCCGGTGGAGGCGATCGTGCCGAGGGCCTCCTTCGCCTGCTGCGGGGAGTTGTCGAGGACGTAGGCGGCGCCGTCGGCTTGGACGATCATGACGGAGACGTTGTGGGCGACGACGTCGTGGAGTTCGCGGGCGATGCGGGCGCGTTCGGCGGCGACGGCGATCTTGGCCTGGGCGTCGCGTTCGCGTTCGAGCCGGGCGGCGCGGTCCTCCAGTTCGGTGAGGTAGGCGCGGCGGACCCTGGTGAGCCTGCCCCAGGCCCAGCAGAGGATGAACGGCGTGCTCATCATCATCGTGAGGAACGTCGCCTCGCCGATGCCGTACGGGCGGGTGTGGACGTCGTTCGCCGCGTCGATGACCGTCCGCACCGGCTCCGTCTGCCAGAACACCAGCGGTCCGGCGGACAGCCCGGCCGCCAGCGCCAGCCGGGAGGTCCACTTCCGGCCGAAGGCGGCGCCGGTGTAGGCGAAGACCAGGTAGGCGACCGAGGAGCCGCCCGGGTAGACGCCGGCGACCACCTGGCCGACGCCGATGGCGGCCGCGGCGGACACCGTGAGGTCGGGGTGGCGGCGCCGGAAGACCATCAGCAGCGGCAGCAGCACCGCGATCAGGATCACGGCGCTCTGGCGCCAGCCGTCGTCCGTGGGGCCGTCGTCCGGCACCAGGCCGACGAACAGCACGATCGCCGCCCAGGCGGAGTCGACCACCATGGGGTGGCGGCGGAGCCAGGCGTTGAGTCGATGCACGTGTCCAGCCTAGGCAGTCGCTTCGCATGCCCATGTCCGCCGGTAGGGCGATCCGTACTACTCCGTAGGTCGGAGAAGGGCCTCGCCCGTCCGTGAGGGCCACCCCGGTGCCGGGTTCCGATTGGGTGGGCCTTCCCGCCGCCGGGTAGCGTCCCGGCCCATGACGTGGATGCGGTGGGCACCGGCTGTGGAACAGGCCCTGTACGAGCCCGAGCGGGGCTTCTACCGCAGGCCGGAGGGCCCGGCCGGGCACTTCCGCACCTCGGTGCACGCCTCGCCCGGGTTCGCCCGCGCGGTGGCCCGGCTGCTGCTGGAGGTCGACGAGGCCCTCGGCCGTCCGGAGGAGCTGGCCCTGGTCGATGTCGGGGCCGGGCGGGGGGAACTGCTCACCGGTGTCCTGGCCGAGCTGCCCGCGCGGGTGCTGGCGCGGCTGCGCCCGTACGGCGTGGAGATCGCCGACCGGCCGGCCGGACTTCCGTCCACAGCCCTGTGGACGGACGAGCCGCCGCGCGGCGTCACCGGGCTGCTGTTCGCCAACGAGTGGCTGGACAACGTGCCGCTGGACGCCGGGGAGGTGGACGAGGACGGGGTGCTGCGCTACGTCGAGGTGGACACCGCGACCGGCGAGGAGCGTCTCGGTGAGCCGGTCTCGGCGGCGGACGCGGCCTGGGCGGCCCGCTGGTGGCCCGTCGAACACCCCGGGGACTTCGTGGAGTTCGGCGCCCCCCGGGACGCGGCCTGGGCACGGGCGGTGGCCGGGCTGGAGCGGGGACTGGCCGTCGCGGTCGACTACGGGCACACGGCGGACCGGCGGCCGCTGTTCGGGACGTTCGCCGGCTTCCGGGGCGGGCGCGAGGTGGCGCCCGTACCGGACGGCTCCTGCGACGTCACCGCGCACGTGGCCCTGGACTCGATCGCCGTGCCCGGTCTCCACAGCCTGTGGACGAAGCAGCGGGAGGCACTGCGCGCGCTCGGCGTGAGCGGCGCGCGCCCGGCGCTCGCGCTCGCCTCCAGTGACCCGGCCGGGTACCTGCGGGCGCTGAGCGGCGCGGGGGAGGGAGCCGAGCTCACCGACCCGGGCGGGCTGGGCGCCTTCGGCTGGCTGGTGCAGGCCGTCCGCATGCCGCCCCTTGAGATCTTCGAAGGGCTGTGAGGCCGACGGACCTGCCGGGATGGCAGACTCTGGGGCCATGAGGGAGACCACGGTCGGCATCGGAGCGGGAGCCGAGAACTTCACCGGCACGGCGGGCACCACCGACATGGTGCTCAACATCGGCCCGCAGCACCCGGCCACGCACGGCGTGCTGCGGCTGCGGCTGCTGCTCGACGGTGAGCGCATCGTCACGGCCGAGCCGGTGATCGGCTACATGCACCGGGGCGCGGAGAAGCTGTTCGAGGCCCGCGACTACCGGCAGATCATCATGCTGGCGAACCGGCACGACTGGCTCTCCGCCTTCTCCAACGAGCTCGGCGTCGTGATGGCCGTCGAGCGGATGCTCGGCATGGAGGTCCCGGAGCGGGCGGTGTGGGTCCGCACCCTGCTGGCCGAGCTCAACCGGGTGCTCAACCACCTGATGTTCCTCGGCTCGTACCCGCTGGAGCTGGGCGGGATCACCCCGGTCTTCCACGCCTTCAACGGCCGCGAGGACCTCCAGCACGTGCTGGAGGAGGCCTCCGGCGGCCGGATGCACTACATGTTCAACCGGGTCGGCGGCCTCAAGGAGGACCTCCCGGCCGGCTGGCTCGGCCGGGTCCGCGCCGCCGTCGCCACCGTGCGCTCCCAGCTGCCGGTCTTCGAGGACCTCGTCCTCGGCAACGAGATCTTCCGCGCCCGTACCGCCGGCGTCGGCGTCCTCACCCGGGCGCAGGCCGAGGCGTACGGCGTCAGCGGCCCGATCGCCCGGGCCAGCGGCCTCGACCTCGACCTGCGCCGCGACGAGCCCTACCTCGCGTACGGCACCGAGGAACTGCGCCGGGTGCTCACCGTGGTCACCCGCGAGGAGGGCGACTGCCTGGCCCGCTTCGAGTGCCTGCTGGAGCAGACCCTCAACGCGCTGGACCTCGCCGACGCCTGCCTCGACAAGCTCGCCGAGCTGCCGCCCGGCCCGGTCAACCAGCGGCTGCCCAAGGTGCTCAAGGCACCCGAGGGCAGCACCTACGCGTGGACCGAGAACCCGCTCGGGATCAACGGCTACTACCTGGTCTCGCGCGGCGACAAGACGCCGTGGCGGCTCAAGCTGCGCTCGGCGTCCTTCAACAACGTCCAGGCGCTGACCGAGCTGCTGCCGGGGACGCTGGTCGCGGACATGGTGGCGATCCTCGGGTCGATGTTCTTCGTGGTCGGCGACATCGACAAGTAGGACCGGCCGGGGGGCGGGGCCGGTCAGGCCTTCTTGGCCTTCTGCGCCTTCTTGCCGGGGTCGGCCTTCTTGCCGGGGTCGGCCTTCCTGCCGGGGTCGGCCGGGTGCGGGGCCACCTTGCGGTCGCCCTTGGTGGCGATCCGCTCCTCGCAGAGCCGGGCCAGCACCTCGTAGCCGGCCTTGCCCATCAGCTCGGTGAGCTCGGGGCGGTAGCTGACGTACACCGGCTCCGCGCCCTGGTGGGCCGCCGGGGCGCCGGTGCACCACCAGTGCAGGTCGTGGCCGCCCGGGCCCCAGCCGCGGCGGTCGTACTCGCCGATCGAGACCTGGAGGTAGCGGGTGTCGTCGGGGCGGTCGATCCAGTCGTAGGTGCGGCGGATCGGCAGCTGCCAGCAGACGTCCGGCTTGGTCTCCAGCGGCTCGCGGCCCTCCTTGAGCGCGAGCGCGTGCAGGGCGCAGCCGGCGCCGCCCGCGAAGCCCGGGCTGTTCACGAAGATGCAGGCGCCGTCGACCCGGCGGGTCTGGCGGTCGCCGTCCTCGTCCAGCATGGTGATGCCGCCGTCGGCGACGATCCGGCCCTTGGCGTCGGTGCCCTGGGCGAAGTTCTCCCACAGCTCGGGGGTCAGCCGGGCCGCGTGCGAGCGGACGCGCTTCTCGTCGTCCTCGTCCGAGTAGTGGGCGCCCAGCGTGCAGCAGCCGTCCGACTCGCCGCGGCCCTCGCGGATGCCGTGGCAGCCCTGGCCGAAGACGCAGGACCAGCGGGAGGTCAGCCAGGTGAGGTCGCAGCGGAAGACCTGCTCCTCGTCGGCGGGGTCGGCGAATTCGACCCAGGCGCGGGGGAAGTCGAGCGGGACCTCGTCGCGCGGGATCTCGCGGCGCAGGGTCGGCATCGCGAGGTCGATGGGGGCGGGGGAGGCCTCGGGCTTCGCCTTGGCCTTCTTCTGGGACGTTTCTGCTGGTGCCACCCGGCAAGGGTAGAGCTTCCGGGTGCGGTGGTGCGGGGGCGGGAGGGCCGCCGGGGGCCGTGGCGTCGGGAGCCGGGCCGGGTGAAGGCGGGGTGAAGAGGTCCGTCGGGCCGTGCGGGGGCCGGCCGGGGCCCGCCCGGGGGCTGCCTACGATGGCGGCCGGTTCGCTACGGGGAGGTACGGGGATGGCAGGCGGCAGCACCGGGGCGTCCGGCCCGGCGGAGGGGGAGTTCGTCCTCAAGCCGTGGGAACTGCACGGCGAGGGGAGGGAGTTCGAGAAGATCGGCGGCGAGCTGGCGAAGGCCGTCACGGCCCTGGAGCAGGGCCTCGCCGCCCTCGGCACCCCGTGGGGGACGGACCAGCCGGGCAGCGGCTTCGCCGCCGTGTACGGTCCGGCCCGCGGTGAGATCGTCGACGGCCTGCGGGGGTTGGCCGACCGGGTGACCGGGGTCGGGACCGGGCTGCACGCGATGGCCGCCCGGACGGCGGACGCGGACACCTCGGCGGCGAAGGGGTTCGGGGCGACGGCGGTCCCGGGGGGCCCGGACCTGCCGGGCGTGCCGGGGGCCGCGTCGGCGACGCCGGCGGTCTCCTCGCCGCGTGACTCCTCGACGCCGTCGGCAACCCCGGGGGCGGCGCCCGTCGTCCCCAAGGACATGTCGGTCTGACGGACCCGGCTCGAAGGGGGAAGCGCGTGTCCCGGAAACTGCCCGAGGAACTGGTCCCGGTGCTGGCCCGCACCGGCCGGCAGTGGCCGCGGGCCGACGAGGAGGGCCTGCGCAAGGCGGCCGGCGTCTGGCGCGGGTTCGGGCAGGAGGCCGACCGGCTCACCCGCCTCGGCGGCGAGTCCGTCCGGCGCGTCACCGCCGACAACTCCGGCCACGCCGTCGAGGCCTTCGGCGCGTACTGGCAGGGGTTCAGCGGCGGCGGCAAGGGCCACCTGGACGACGCGCACAGCGCGGTCGGGCTGGTCGCCGGGGCCTTCGACACGGCCGCCCGGGCCGTGGACACCTGCAAGGCCGAGATCATCACGACCCTGCGGCAGCTGGCCGCCGACCTCCGGCAGGCCGAGGAGCTGGCGGCCGGGGCCAGGGAGGCGGCCGGCCGGGTCGCCGCGTCGGCCGACGCCGGGCGGGCGGACAGCGGGGTGGTCGGCGGGCTGGAGAAGGCCGTCGGCGGCTTCGCGTCGAAGGTGAGGAACGCCGCCACCGAGCAGGTCGCGGCGGGCATGGCGGCCGTCGCCGTCGAGGCCGCCGGGCTGAAGATCGGCGGACTGCTCGCCGAACTCGGCCGCGCCATGAAGGACGCCCTGGCCGGGGTGCTCAAGGAACCGGCCGCCGTCGCCCTGCTGAAGCTCGGCACCGCGCGGGGGACACGGGTCACCGCCGCCTCGTACCGCAACGGCGCGTTCGACCCGCTCGCCGCCGGGCTGCCCGTGGCCCTGGGCGAACCGGGCGTGCTCGGCGCGGACGGCTCCGGACTGGTGCTGCTCGCCGGGAAGGACGGCAGGCAGCTGGTCGGCGTGCCGGGGCTGGCGGTCAAGGTGGACGAGCACGGCGCGCCCGTCCTCGGCCCGGACGGGCGGCCGGTCATCCTCCGCGCCGACGGCACGCCGGTCGCCGACGCCTCGGGGCTGCTGGTCGTCCCGGGGCCGGACGGCAAGCCGGTGGTCGGGGTGGCGGACCCGGCTGTCCGGCTGGACGAGCACGGCCGGCCGGTGCTCACCGACGAGGCCGGCCGGGCCGTCCACGGGGTGCCGCTCAGCGGGCCGGCGCCGGGGGCGGACGGGCCGGACACCGACCGGCGGGGCGTGGGGGTGACGGCCGACGGGCCGGGTGATCCGAGGACGCCGGGCGTGGTGACGGTGGCCTCGGTCGCGGTGGCGGACCCGGGGGCGGCCGTCGGCGGGCCGGAGGCGGCCGTCGCGGCGAGCGCTCCGGGAGGTGCGGGGGCGGGGGCGGTGGCGTCGGGCGGGGTGACGGCCGGGGCCTCGTACGCGGCCTCGTACGCGCCCGCCGGGGGCTCGCCGGTGTCGCACCCGGCGGCGGGCGGTGGTGGCGGTGGTGGTGGCGGTGACCGGACTCCGCCGGTGCGGTCCGTCGCCGCGTCGGCCCGCCAGGGCGGTGGGGTGGCGGGCTGGTCGGACGGGGACTACCCGCTCCAGGCGCCCGCGCCTGCCGCGTCCCCCTCCCACGGTGGTGGCGGCTCGGTGACCGTGCGGACGGACTCGGTGAGCGCTCCGGCCGCGCCCGTCGCGCCCGTCGTCTCCGCGCCGTCCGTCGGCGCTCCCGCGCACGGGCCGGCGCCGGAGGCTCCGGTGACGGTCCGGCCGGTCGGGGTGTCCGGGCAGTTCGGCACGCCGGGCTACGGCGGCGGGTACCAGCCGGCCGGTCCGGTCGGGGTCGTCGGGCCCGGTCCGCTGGCGGGCGCCGGGGCGGGGCCCGCGAACGTCGCGGCACCGTTCGGCAGCGGCGTCGGGGCCGGGGCCGGTGGTGTCGTGGGTGGTGGTGTCGTGGGTGGTGGTCCTGCCGGTGGTGGCTCTGGCGGTGGTGGTCCTGTCGGCGGGGCGCCGATGGTCCGGACCCCGGCCGGTGTCGCGCCGTCGCCGATGGTCGGACCGCCGCCGGTCCACGGCGCCCCGCCGCCCCCGGCCGCACCACCGATCGTCGGCACCACCCCGGTGATCGGCCGGCCCGAAGCGCACCCGGCGGAGCCCCGGCGGCGGGAGACCGCGCCGGGCCCCGCCGACCCGACCCTCGCCTGGGGCGCGGTCCCGGTCGCGACCGCCCACGCGATGGCCCTCCAACTCGCCCTGCGGGCACGGCGCGGAGCCCTTCCGGACGATCCGGCGGTTCGTGCGCGCAGCATCGCCGACAGCCGTCCGTACGGCCTGCCGGGCGGGCTCGGGCCGGTCGACCCGGAGCACCAGGCCGAGCTGGAACGCCGCGCGCCCCGGGACGAGGGCGGCCTGCCCGCCCGCCACCCCGATCCGGCCGCCGGCGGCTGGGCGGAGGCGGTCGACGACGGCGGGTACCGCGAACCGGGCCGGGCCAACAACAGCCTGGAGATCGCCCTCTCGGCGGTCGAGTGCTACACCGGCCGCCCGACCTGCGCGGCCCCGCGCATCCCCACCGAGGGCGACGCCGGCGAGCGCGGAGGGCGCGACCGCGCCGAACGCGAACTCGGCGCGCCCTTCCGGGACCTGGGCGACGGCGGCCGGGCCTTCGACCGCCTCGCCGACGGCCTCCGCCGTGCCGGCCACGGCTCGCAGGCGGTGCTCCTGACCCTCGACGCCTACGGTCGCCCGCACGCCTGGAACGCCGTCAACCACCGGGACGCCGTCACCTACCTCGACCACCAGCTCGCCCGGCAGGCCGCCACTCCACTCCACCCTGCCACCCACGGCCTCTGGGCCATCGCCCTCACCCCCGAGGGCCGCCCCCTCGACCTCACGTCGGCCGCATGACTCCCTGCGCGCTAGAAGTCGGCGGGGCTGACTTCTGGTGCGGGGCGGGTGGCCGGCGTCAACGGGCGGTTACGGCTGGGGTGGTGTGACTTCGGAGGGTGTCGCGGATACGGGCGGCGTGGCGGTGGACGGCGGTCGGGGAGAGGCCTTGGCGGGGTGGTGGTGGGGTTGTGGGGGTGTCGCGGCAGGTGCGGCAGAGGCCGCCGAGGAGGGCGTGGGGGCGGCAGGGGGTACGGCAGGCGGTGCATTCGATGACGCGGCTTTGTGGTTGGGGTGGTGGGTGGGGGTGGGAGCGGTCCGGGGGGAGTTTGTCGAGGAGGCGGCGGCGGGTGAGGCCGGCCGGGCTGTGGATGTCGGGTGGGAGGTCGCCGGTGAGGGCGTTGGTGAAGAGGGCCGGGGTGGCGCCTCGGGCGAACCACTCGGCGGCGAGGGGTTCGAGGGCGGTGCAGTCGGCGGCGGAGAGGGCGAGGCGGGGGTCGGCGAGGCCGAGGCCGGCGAGGGCGGTGTAGGCGGCCGAGGGGAGGGGGGTGCGGTTGGGCGTTCGCTCTTCGGGGGGATCGGGTGCGGCGGGTGTTGACGTGTCGCCGCTGCCGCCGTCGCTGTTGTGGTCGCCGCCGGTGGCGATGAAGCGGGCCCACCACGCGTCGGAGCGGGGGGTGCGGGAGAAGTGGGTGTGGAACACCCAGCGGCAGTCCTTGGAGCTGAGGCGTTCGCGGACGCGGCGCAGGTGACCTGCGGCGGAGAGGTTGTTGAGGGCGGTGCGGCAGGCCATCTGCCCGTAGTGGGGCTGGAGGACGGCGAGGGTCTTGACGTCCATGGCGGCGCCGTCGGGGAGGCGGTCGATGAGCGAGGCGAGGTAGGCCTCGCGGGCCGGGAGGTGGGCGAAGTCGCTCGCGGAGCGGGGGAGTTGCTCCGGCGCGGACTGCTTGCCGTATCCGGGGGCGGCCATGGCGGTAGGGTTGTGGGTAGCCACAGGTCGAGTCGCTTTCGATCGCGCTGGTCAGACCCCCGTTCGGTGCTGCTAACACCGGCGGGGGTTGTTTCGTTGCTGGGAACGCTACATGCCGGAACTGCCTGTGGAAAAGCTGTGACGATAAGTCATATCTGCTGCGCACGAGGGTGGTTGGGGGGTAGTTACCCCACCGTTCGACTAAAGGGTCACTCGGCCCGTGCCGCTTGAGCTTCGGAGGCGAACGAGACGAAGGCGGACCAGGCCTCGGGGGAGAAGGTGAGGGTTGGGCCGGCCTTGTCCGTCCTGCGCCCCTTCCTGCCCTGGTCGCAGGGCGGTCAAGCTACGACGTAACTGTTGAGGCTATTCCCGCCTGTCGACGCTTGAAGGGTGAAAAGGCCGAACTCAGCTCTTCGGAGTGACGCTTTCCTTGCCCCCACCAGAAGTCGGCCCGGCCGACTTTCTGTGCGCGGGGGCGTAGGGTCGCGAGGCGGGAGCGGACGGAACGGGGGTGGCCGGGTGATCGACCGGGCGCGGGCGGTGGAAGCGGGACACCGGTGGATCAACGGGGATCTGCCGCAGGGGGCCGGGGCGGTGCGGCGGGTGTGCACCCATGAGTTCGAGCTCGGGTGGGTGGTGTGGGCGGAGCCCGCCCGAGCGTCGGTCGACCCCAGGACGGGGGAGCGGCGGGCGCCCGAGGAGGTCGGGGCGGCCTGCGCCGTGGTGGACCGGGAGAGCGGGCGGTTCACGGTGTGGCCCTCGGTTCCGATGGACGAAGTGGTCGTCCTGTACCGGGACTTCGTCGGCGCCGGCGGCCACGACCCGACCCGCCCGCCGGCGACCGGCCGGGGTGCCCGGGCCGAACTGACCTACCGGGACGGCTCCGGCGAGCGGCGCTCGCTGGCCCTGCGCTCGGCGGCGGGCCTCCCGCATCCGGCGCTGCGCGGCTGGTGGTGGCTGCGCGAGCAGGGCGTCGCGGCCGAGGACGTGCTGGCCGTCCGGACCGACCTGCGGCTCAGTGCCCTGCCCGGCGGCTACTGGTCGTACGCGCTGGCCGCCGAACTGCCGCACGCCCGGATCGACTTCGATCTTCCGTACGGCCCCCGCTTCGACCACCGCGCCGCCGCCGTACGGGCGCTGCCCGCGCCGCCGGACGGTCCGGCCCGCAACCGGGTGCCGTTCCCCCGCGCGGTGCGGCGTGGGCCCGAGGAGCCCGACGCGGCGCTCGCCGCCCGGCTGGCGGCGCGGTTCGGCCCGGCGGGCGTGCGCCGCTTCGACCCGGCGGACGTCGCCCGTGCCGAACTGCCCGGGGACGCCGCCGCGCTGCTGTTGACGGTGGGCGTGCCGGTGTCCGTGCCGGGATTCTTCGCCCTGCACCACCCGAGCGTCGGGGCGATCGCCGACGGCACCAGGAAGCCCGCCTCGCTGCCGCCGTTGGCCGCCCACCTGGCCGGGCTCGGCCGCGCCACCCGGGTGGCCGCGCGGGAGCGTCTGGTGCTCGCCGGGCAGCTGCTGCTGGGGACGGACGGCTGGGCGCTGCTGGCCCTGGACCAGGTCGACGGCGCCGTCCGGGCGATCGACCCGGACTACGCGACCGCCCGCCACTGCAACGCGGACCTGCGCGCCTTCGTCCGCTGCCTGGAGGTGTTCGCCGGCTGGTGGCCCGCGCTGCGCGGGCTCGACCCGGTGGCCGCGGGTGGGGCGGTGGACGCGTTGCAGCGCGCCCTGGCGGAGGTGGACGGCACGGTCTTCGACGACCCGGAGAACTGGTGGGCGGTCATCGTGGAGCAGCTGTGGGACGGCCTGCTGTGACGACGGGCGGGCCGGGCTGCGTCCGTCCCGCCCCGCGTCGCCGCCCGGATCGACGCCGGGCGGACGCCCACGGTCACCCGCCCGGCACCGCCGGTACCGGGCGTTCCGGAGACCGGTCCCGGGCCGACGCGAATACCGCCGCACCCCCTCTCACCAGGGCCCGCATCGCGTAGCGTGGAGATTTATGCGACTCGGTGTGCTCGACGTAGGTTCCAACACGGTCCACTTCCTCGTGGTGGACGCCCATCCGGGCGCCGCTCCGCTGCCCGCGTACTCGCACAAGGCCGAGCTGCGCCTGGCCGAGCTGCTGGACGCGGACGGCGCGATCAGCGAGGCCGGTGTCGAGCGGCTGATCGGCCACGTCGCCTCCTCGCTGCGGGTCGCCGAGGACAAGGGCGTCGTCGACATCCTCCCGTTCGCCACCTCCGCCGTGCGCGAGGCCGCCAACGGCGAGGAGGTGCTGCGCCGGGTGGCCACCGAGACCGGGGTCGAGCTCCGGGTGCTCTCCGGGCAGGACGAGGCCCGGCTCACCTTCCTGGCCGTCCGCCGCTGGTTCGGCTGGTCCTCGGGCCGGCTGCTCAACCTGGACATCGGCGGCGGCTCGCTGGAGATCGCCTGCGGCCTGGACGAGCAGCCGGACGTCGCCTGCTCGCTGCCGCTGGGAGCCGGCCGGCTGACCGCCCGCTGGCTGCCCGGGGACGTCGCCCAGCCGGACGAGCTGCGTGAGCTGAGGCGCCACATCCGGGCCGAGCTCGCCACCGCGGTCGGCGAGGTCACCAGGCTCGGCCCGCCGCGGCACGCGGTCGCCACCTCCAAGACCTTCAAGCAGCTGGCCCGGATGACCGGCGCCGCCCCCGCCGACGCCGGCCCGTACACCGACCGCCGGCTCACCCGCAGCGGGCTGGCCGCGTGGCTGCCCCGGCTGTCCGGGATGACGATCGCCGAGCGCGCGCGGATTCCCGGTGTCTCCGAGGGCCGGGCCAAGCAGCTGCTGGCCGGTGCGCTGGTCGCCGACGCCGCGATGGACCTGTTCGGCCTGGAGGAGCTGGACGTCTGTCCGTGGGCGCTGCGCGAGGGCATCATCCTGCGCCGCCTGGACGCCATGGACGGCTCCGCCGACCGCCGCCGCCCGGCGCTCACCCCGTAGGCCCTGTCCGGGCGGTCTTGCCGGCGGTGGCTCGCGGTAGTCGCGCGACCCTGCTCCGGGACGGGCGCCCCCGGGGCAACGTGCCGATGGTCACTGCGCCGCCCATCCCGGCCCGTTCGGTGCGCGCTCCAATTACGCTGTCTCCCGTGGTGCAACCAGCGGGCGAGGACGGAACGCAGGAGGACCGCGCTCCCGGGAGCGGGCGGCCGCGGTCGGACGGTCCGCGTCGCCGGCTCGGCAAGGCGGTCGCGGGCGCCACCGCCGCCCAGGCCGCCAAGCAGGCCGCGAAGGCCGTCAAGGCGGCCCAGCGCACCGCGAAGACGGCCACCGCGAAGACCGCCGCGGCGAGGAAGAGCACCGCCGCGAAGCAGACCGCCGCCGCGAAGAAGAGCACCGAGGCGAAGCAGAGCACCACCGCGAAGAGGACGGCCGGGAAGAAGACGGCCGGGAAGAAGACCGCACCCACGCCGGCCACCCCCGCCAAGGAGACCCGCACCGCCCGGGCCGCCGGCGCCGCCAAGGCCGCCGTCCAGTCCGTCCGCTCGGTCAAGGCCGCCAAGCGCGACGCCGCCCGCCCGCCGCTGCTGCGCACCACCGACCGGCTGGTGCTGCCCCGCCACCCGGCCCTGCACATCCCCGACACCAAGGTGGTGCTGTCCACCGCCTCGGTGTACCCGGCGACCACCGCCGTCGCCTTCGAGCTGGCCGCCAAGCTCGGCTACGACGGGGTCGAGGTGATGGTCTGGAACGACCCGGTCAGCCAGGACATCGACGCCCTGCGCCGGCTCTCCGACGCCCACCGGATGCCCGTCCTGGCCGTGCACGCGCCCTGCCTGCTGATCACCCAGCGGGTGTGGAGCACCGACCCGTGGACCAAGCTGGTCCGGGCCCGGGCGGCGGCCGAGAAGCTCGGCGCGAGCGCCGTCGTCGTCCACCCGCCGTTCCGCTGGCAGCGCCAGTACGCCAAGGAGTTCGTCGAGGGCATCGACCGGATGGCGGGCGAGACCGACGTCCGCTTCGCCGTCGAGAACATGTACCCGTGGCGCTACAAGGACCGCGAGATGCTCGCGTACGCCCCCGGCTGGGACGTCACCGACGAGGAGTACCGGCACTTCACCATCGACCTCTCGCACGCCGCGACCTCCCGGATCGACACCTTCGCCATGGTCGAGCGGATGGGCGACCGGCTCGCCCACGTCCACCTGGCCGACGGCAGCGGCTCCGGCAAGGACGAGCACCTGATCCCCGGCCGCGGCAAGCAGCCCTGCGCCGAACTGCTGGAGCACCTGGCCCGCACCGGCTTCGACGGCCACGTGGTGCTGGAGGTCAACACCCGCCGCTCGTCGTCCCCCGCGGAACGCGAGGCGGACCTCGCCGAGGCCCTCGCCTTCACCCGCCTGCACCTGGCCACCCCGGCGCGCGTACGGTGAGCCGCCGGAGCCCGGACGGGCGCGAACACTCCTACCGAGGTGGACCGATGACGAAGGCTCAGAAGTTCTCCGAACTCCGCGACTTCCGCGAGCTGGCGGGGAGCTTCGGATCGGTGGCCGCCGAGTACGAGCGCGGCCGGCCCGGCTACCCGGAGGAGCTGTTCGACGAGCTGGAACGGCTCTGGGGCCACCCGCTCCAGGGCGCCCGGGTCCTGGACGTCGGCGCCGGCACCGGCATCGCCACCCGGCTGCTGGCCGCCCGGGGCGCGGACGTCGTCGCCGTCGAGCCCTCGGCCGGGATGGCCGCGCAGTTCCGGGCCGTCTCGCCGCACCTCCCGGTGGTCCGCGGCGGCGGCGACGAGCTGCCCTTCCACGACGGGTCCGCCGACCTCGTCAGCTACGCCCAGGCCTTCCACTGGACCAGGCCCGAGCGGTCCGTCCCCGAGGCGATCCGGGTGCTGCGGCCCGGCGGCGCCCTCGCCACCTGGTGGAACCTCTTCGACGAGACCGTCCCGTGGGTGCGCGCCCGGGACGAGCGGCTGACCGCCGCGCTGTCCGGCCGCTACCACGGCTACCGCCGGGTCGCCGAGCTGACCGCCCCCTTCGCCGGCGCCGGGCTGGCCGTCCACCGCGGCGTGCTGCGCTGGCAGCGCCGGGTGCCCGTCGAGCAGGTGGTCGACAACCTCACCTCCCGCTCCTTCTTCGCCTCGCTGCCGCCCGAGCGGCGCGAACCGCTGCTGGCCACCGAGCGGGCGGCGATGCTGGCCGAGTTCCCGGACGGACAGGTGGTCGAGCAGTACGTCCTCGACCTCACCGTGGCCGTCAAGCAGGGCTGACGGCGGAGGCCCTCCGGCTGCCCGCATCGCGGACGGGCCGTCCGCCGGCCGGACGGCGGGCGTAGGCTCGGTACCCACAGCGGCCCCCGGAACCCTCCTGCAGCGGGGTGCCCGCGAGAGCCCCGAAGGAGTGGAGCACAGTGCCCGAGCTGAGGTCCCGTACGGTCACCCACGGTCGCAACATGGCAGGCGCCCGGGCGCTTCTCCGGGCGGCCGGCGTAGCCCGCGAGGACTTCGGCAAGCCGATCATCGCGGTCGCCAACTCCTTCACCGAGTTCGTCCCCGGCCACACCCACCTCCAGCCGGTCGGCCGGATCGTCTCCGAGGCGATCAAGCGGGCGGGCGGCATCCCGCGCGAGTTCAACACCATCGCGGTGGACGACGGCATCGCGATGGGCCACGGCGGCATGCTCTACTCGCTGCCCTCGCGCGACCTGATCGCCGACTCGGTCGAGTACATGGTCAACGCCCACTGCGCCGACGCCCTGATCTGCATCTCCAACTGCGACAAGATCACCCCGGGCATGCTGATGGCCGCGCTGCGCCTGAACATCCCGACGGTCTTCGTCTCCGGCGGCCCGATGGAGGCCGGCAAGGCCACCCTGGTCGACGGCACCGTGCGCAAGCTCGACCTGGTCGACGCGATCTCCCAGGCGGTCAACGAGTCCGTCTCCGACGAGGACATCGCGATCATCGAGGAGAACGCCTGCCCGACCTGCGGCTCGTGCTCCGGCATGTTCACCGCCAACTCGATGAACTGCCTGACCGAGGCGATCGGCCTCTCGCTGCCCGGCAACGGCTCGGTGCTCGCCACCCACACCGCCCGCCGGGCGCTGTACGAGAAGGCCGGGCAGACGGTCGTCGAGATCGCGAACCGCCACTACGGCCAGGACGACCACTCCGTCCTGCCGCGCGCCATCGCCACCCGCGCCGCCTTCGAGAACGCCATGGCCCTGGACATCGCCATGGGCGGCTCGACCAACACCATCCTGCACCTGCTCGCCGCCGCCCAGGAGGCCGAGCTGGACTTCGACCAGCGGGCCATCGACGCCATCTCCCGCAAGGTGCCCTGCCTGTCCAAGGTCGCGCCGAACGGCTCGTACTACATGGAGGACGTGCACCGGGCCGGCGGCATCCCGGCCATCCTCGGCGAGCTGTACCGGGGCGGGCTGCTCAACGAGGACGTCCACACCGTGCACGCCGACTCGCTCGCCGAGTGGCTCAAGACCTGGGACGTGCGCGGCGGTTCGCCGTCCGCCGAGGCCGTCGAGCTGTGGCACGCCGCGCCCGGCTGCGTCCGCTCCGCCGAGGCGTTCTCCCAGTCCGAGCGCTGGGAGTCGCTGGACACCGACGCCGCCAAGGGCTGCATCCGGAGCGTCGAGCACGCCTACTCGGTCGAGGGCGGCCTGGCGGTGCTGTACGGCAACCTCGCCGAGGACGGCTGCATCGTGAAGACCGCCGGCGTGGACGAGTCGATCTGGACCTTCAGCGGCCCGGCCGTCGTGGTCGAGTCCCAGGAGGACGCGGTCGAGGCGATCCTCGCCAAGCGGGTCAAGGAGGGCGACGTCGTCGTCATCCGCTACGAGGGCCCCAAGGGCGGCCCGGGCATGCAGGAGATGCTCTACCCGACCTCCTTCCTCAAGGGCCGGGGCCTGGGCAAGGCCTGCGCGCTGGTCACCGACGGCCGCTTCTCCGGCGGCACCTCGGGCCTGTCCATCGGCCACGCCTCCCCGGAGGCGGCCTCCGGCGGCACCATCGCGCTGGTCGAGGACGGCGACACCATCGCCATCGACATCCCCGGCCGCCGGATCTCCCTGGAGGTCCCGGACGAGGTCCTGGCCGAGCGTCGTCGCGCCCTGGAGGCCGCGGGCGGCTACCGGCCGAAGAACCGTGACCGCCAGGTCAGCCAGGCGCTGCGCGCCTACGCCGCGATGGCCACCTCCGCCGACAAGGGCGCCGTCCGCGACGTGACCAAGCTCGGCTGAGCCCGTACCGAGCCGGCTGAGCCGGTACCGAGTCGTCTGAGCCCGTACCGAACGAGGCGATCCGGTACCGAGCGGGGCCGAACCGACACCGAACGCGGAGGAGCCGTCCCACCGATGGGACGGCTCCTCCGCCGTTCCCGGCGGCCGGGTGATAATCGAGGGCGTGAGCGAGCAGCCCCGCACCCCCGCCCCCACTCCCCCCGGCGCCCCCGAGCCGCAGCCGCTGCGCTGGTTCGGCACCAGCTGGCTGAACCGGGACAACGGCTACTGGCCGCGCCGGGTCGCCGTGTCGATCGGCTCGCTGGTCGCGGCCGCCGCCGTGGTGCTGGTGCTGCGCTTCGGCATCGAGGGCATCGCGCTGTCCGACAACGGCACCTTCCTCAACGGGCTGCTGACCGCCGCCATCGCGGTCTGCTCGATGATGGCCGTGCGCCGCACCTGGAAGGTGCTCACCGAGGGCAAGGACCAGCTGGAAGGCTGGATGGCCGAGGACAAGTCGCTCGGCGCGGTCTGGCTGATCGGCGGGGCCGGCTCGCTGCTCGCCTACTTCGCCCGCAGCCTGGTCGAGGCCCCCGGCGAGGCGGTCCAGCGGGCCGCCTACGAGCGGGCCGTGGTCCAGTTCGAGAAGCGCCAGGCGAGCCGCAGCGGCCGGCCCGACACCAAGGCGCCGGGCCGGGGCAAGCGCAAGCGCTGACCGGCGGGTCGCCGCCCGCCGGCCGGTCGGCCCTGTGCCGGCCGGTCCCCGCGCCGCTCGGCCCCTGCGCCGCTCAGCCCTTGCGCCGGGCCTGCTTGACCGACCCGACCACCCCGGCGATCGCCAGCAGCAGACCGGCCGGCAGCAGCGAGAGGAAGAAGGCCCCGAACAGGCCCTCGTCGCCGAGGAACAGCTGGGCCAGTGTGTTCAGCGCCAGCAGCCCGCCGGCCGCCGGGAGCGCCGACTGCCAGGGGTGCTCGTTCGCCCAGCGGCGCAGCCGCCGGTCGGCGGTGTCGCGGCGCAGCTGCCCGCCGACGGTGCCGACCAGGAAGAAGAAGAACAGGCCCCAGCCGGCCGGGCCGGCCAGCATGTCGAGCGCCCAGTTCCCGGTGATCGCCTCGACCCCCAGGGCGGTCGCCCCCACCACCGCACCGACCCCCGCGGCGGTCCGCCACGGTCCCACGGTCGCCGAGGCGATGGCGAGTTGCCGGTTCTCACGTCGGGACATTTCGTCGTGTGCCATGGCTCCACGGTGCGCCCGCCGGAGAGCGGAAGCCATAGGGGAAACCCCGGAGTTTTCTCCCTAGGGGCACAGGCCGTCCGGGGTCGTCGGGGGTCGGGCCGGCCGCGGCGGACCACGGGCCGGACGGTCCGCCCGGGTGCCGTCCCACGGTGCGAGGATGGCCGCAGTACCGGAGCGAGGAGCGAACCATGGGCAGCAGCGCGGGACACGGACAGAAGATCGCCTTCCTGGGCACCGGCAAGATCGGCGAGGCCCTGCTCTCCGGTCTGCTGCGGGCCGGCAAGGATCCGGCGGACGTCCTGGTGACCGCCCGCCGCCCCGAGCGCGCGGCCGAACTCGCCGCCCGCCACGGGGTGGTGGCCGTCTCCAACGCCGAGGCCGCCAAGCTCGCCGACACCCTGATCCTCGCGGTCAAGCCGCAGGACATGGGCACCCTGCTGGAGGAGCTGGCCCCGCACGTCAGCCCGGACCGGCTGGTGATCTCGGCCGCGGCCGGCGTGCCCACCGCCTGGTTCGAGGAGCGGCTGGCGGCCGGCACCCCGGTGGTCCGGGTGATGCCCAACACCCCGGTCCTGGTGGACGAGGGGATGAGCGTCATCTCGGGCGGCACCCACGCCACCGAGGAACACCTGGCGCGTGCCGAGGAGATCTTCAGCTCGGTCGGCAAGGCGCTGCGGCTGCCCGAGTCCCAGCAGGACGCGGCCACCGCGCTGTCCGGCTCCGGCCCGGCCTACTTCTACTTCCTGGTCGAGGCGATGACCGACGCCGGCATCCTGCTCGGGCTGCCCCGGCAGGTGGCGCACGACCTGATCGTGCAGTCCGCGATCGGCGCCTCGGTGATGCTGCGCGACTCGGGCGAGCACCCGGTGAAGCTGCGCGAGGCGGTGACCTCCCCGGCCGGCACCACCATCTCGGCGATCCGCGAGCTGGAGAACCACGGGGTGCGGGCCGCCCTGCTCGGCGCCCTGGAGGCGGCCCGCGACCGCTCCCGGGAGCTGGCCTCCGGCGGAAAGTGACCGCTGCGCGACCCCTCCCGCAATCGCCGCGCACCCCCTACGCTCTCGCCTGCGCCGGCCTACCGGCCGGTAGCGAGAGGTCGCCTGGAGGTTCGCTTGAGTGCCGCACCGTCCGACGTCCCGCCCGGCCTGCGTGCCGGGCGGGCCGCGCTCGCCGTGAGCTTCCTGCTCCAGGGCACCGTCTTCGCCCTGCTGGTCACCTGCATCCCGGAGATCCAGCGCCGGTACGGGCTGAGTGACGGGCTGCTGCCGGTCTTCCTGGCCGCGGTGCCGGTCCTGGCCGGGGTGGGCTCGATCCTCTCCGAGCGGCTGGTGAAGCGCACCGGCGCCAGGGCCGTGCTGCGGGTGGTCCAGCCGGCCGTCTGCCTCAGCCTGGCGGCCGCCGGACTGGGCGGGACGCTGTGGCAACTCGCCCTGGCGCTGGGCGCGTTCGGGCTGCTGGTGGGCGCGCTGGATGCCAGTATGAACATGCTCGGGGTGGGGCTCCAGCACCGCTACGGCCGCTCGATCATGATCGGCTTCCATGCCGCGTTCAGCCTCGGCGGCATCCTCGGCGCGGCGGTCGCCGGCCTCGGCTCGCACTACGGCCTCGGGCTGCCGGTGCTGTTCGGCACGGCCGCCGCGGTGGTCGCCCCGCTCGCGGTGCTGACCGGCTTCGGCTTCGCCGGCCCGGCCGAACTCGGCGACGCCGTACGGGAGGCCGCGGAGGCCGCCGCCCGGTCCATCCCCTGGCGTCCGCTGCTGCCGCTCTGCCTGGCGATGGCGTTCGCGTACATCGCGGACTCCTCGGTCTCCAACTACAGCGTCAAGTACCTCACCGACGGGCTGGGCAGCCGGGAGGACCTCGCCAAGCTCTCCTACCTGGGGTACATGATCGCGATGCTGCTCGGACGGGCCCTGGGCGACCGCGCGGTGCAGCGCTTCGGCGCCGTCGCGGTGGTGCGCGCCGGGGCCGCGCTGGCCGCGCTCGGCTTCGGGGTGGCCGCGGTCGCGCCCACCGCCTGGGTGGGCATCGCCGGTTTCACCGTGCTGGGCTTCGGCATCTGCGCGATCATCCCGCAGGTGTTCGCGGCCGGCGGCCGGCTCTTTCCGGCCGACTCGGACGCGGCGGTGGCCCGGCTCAACCTGTTCAACTACGTGGGGTTCCTGCTGGGTTCGCCGCTGGTCGGGGCGATCGCGGACGCCGGCTCGTACCGCTGGGCGCTGCTCGCCCCGATGCTGCTGGTGCTCGCCGTCCTGCCGCTGGCCGACCGCTTCGCCCCGGTCCCCGCCACCGGCGTGGCGGCGGGGGCGGAGGCCGGGGCGGTCGGCGGGGCGGGGGTCAGCTGATCACGGTCTGGAGGTCGGGCGTGCCGTCGAGGAAGGGGCCGCTCCTGGTCTTGGTGACCGGGTAGCCGTACTCGGCGTAGACGTAGGGGGCCCAGTTCAGGGTGTACGACCCGGTCCAGGGCGGGGTGGAGGTGATCCTGACGGTGGCCGTGACGGTGCGGGTGGCGCCCGGCTCGATCGGCGCCGTGGGATGGAAGCCGACGACGTTGCCGTTGACTCCGCAGTCCACCTGCTCCCCGCCGCAGCCGGTGAAGGTGAACGCGCCGGTCAGGGTGTTGGAGGGAAAGCTCGGCCCGATCCACTCGTACGCGAAGGTGATGGGGGTGGATTCGGTGTTGGTGAGGGAGAGGGTCAGGGTCAGTACATCGCCCGGTGCCGCCGTCTTCTTGTCGACGGAGGCCGAGACGCCGGTGATCACGCCGTCGTCTCGGGTGGTGGCGGCGGAGGCCGGCTGGGCGGCGAAGATCAGGCCAAGTCCCAGTAATGCGGCGAGAATTGCTCCGAGGCGTTGCGCGCTGAATGGCTTCATGGCGGAGAGGATAGGGAGCCGTGAAGGTCGTGCGTGCGTCCTCTTCGCGCCATCTTCAACCGGAACCGACAGCCCCCGCCGCCGGCGTGACGGCGGGGGCGTTCGATGGGGCGGTGGCGGAGGTCAGCTGATCACGGTCTGGAGCTCGGGGAGGTTGTCGCGGTAGGGGCCGCTCCCGGTGGAGACGGCCGGGAGGCCGTACTCGGCGTAGACGTACGGGACCCAGTTCAGGTAGAGCGTCCCGGTCCAGGGCGGGGTGGGGGTGATCCTGACGGTGGCCGTGACGGTGCGGGTGGCGCCCGGCGCGATCGGCACCGTGGGGTGGAAGGCGACGGCGCCCGGGACGATCGTGCAGTCCACCAGGTCCCCGCTGCAGGTGAGGAAGTCGAACGCGCCGGCGTATTGGTTGGCCGGCCAGCTCGGCGAGATGTACTCGTACGCGAAGGTGATGGGGAGGGTCTCGGTGTTGGTGAGGGAGAGGGTCAGGGTCAGTACATCGCCCGGTGCCGCCGTCTTCTTGTCGACGGAGAACGAGGCGCCGGTGATCGGGTGGTCGGGGGGAGCGGCAGCGGTGACCGGGCGGCCGGGGGGAGTGGTGGCGGAGGCCGGCTGGGCGGCGAAGACCACGCCAAGTCCCAGTAATGCAGCGAGAATTGCTCCGAGGCGTTGCGCGCTGAATGGCTTCATGGCGGAGAGGATAGGGAGCCGTGAAGGTCGTGCGTGCGTCCTCTTCGCGCCATCTTCAACCGGAACCGACGGCCCCCGCCGTCGGCGTGACGGCGGGGGCGTTCGATGGGGCGGTGGCGGGGGTCAGCTGATCACGGTCTGGAGCGCGGGCACCCCGTAGGTCCAGGTCTGGTCCTTGGCCGTGCCGGTGGTGCCGACCTGGCCGAACTCGTAGTAGACGTACGGCGCCCAGTTCAGCGTGTACGGCGCGGTGCCCCACGCGGGGGTGTCGGTGATCTTGACGGTGAGCGTGACGCTCTTCGTCGCCCCCGGCGCGATCGGCGCGTTGAAGTGGAAGTTGGCGCTGTTCCCGTTGGTCGCACAGTCCGAGGTGTCGCCGGTGCAGCCGGTGATGGTGAAGGCACCGGGCTGGGTGTTGGCCGGCCAGGTGGGCTGGACGGCCTCGTAGGCGAAGTAGATCGGGCTGTTCTCACTGTTGGTGAGGGACAGTGTCAGGGTCAGCTGGTCTCCCGCCTTGGCCGTCGACTTGTCGACCGCGAAGGTGGCGCCGCTGACCGCGGCGGAGGCCGGCTGGGCGGCAAAGAAGACGCCAAATCCCAGTATTGCAGCGAGAATTACCCCAAGGCGTTGCACGCTGAATGGCTTCATGACGGAGAGGATATGGAGTCGCAAAGCTTTTGTCTGTACCGCCTCAACACGCGCCTCCACAGCCACCCCACAACTTCCGTAGTTTCATCGCGCACCTGACGCCCGTCCGTCCCCACAGCCGCCCTCCGCGCGCACCCGCCCCCGCCGCCCGGCGCGCCCTGGCCAAGGCCCCGTCACCCGCACCCGCTACGGTGGAGGCCATGCCCGAAGCCGAGCGTGACACCCCCTGCGGCCTGCACCTCTTCTGGGACGAGGCCGTCACCGCGTACGACTTCGGTCCGGGCCACCCGATGGACCCCACCCGGCTGGCCCTCACCATGCGCCTGGTCGAGGCCCTCGGGCTGAGCACCGGGCCCGGGGTGACCGTCCGCTCCGCGCCGCCCGCCGGCGAGTCCACCCTCCGGCTGGTGCACACCCGGGAGTACGTCGAGGCGGTCCGCGCCGCCGCGGCCCACCCCGAGCGCACCGACGCGGTGCACGGACTCGGCACCGACGACAACTGGTCCTTCCCGGCGATCCACTCGGCCTCCGCGCTGATCGCCGGCCAGTCGGTGGCCGCCGCCGAGGCGGTCTGGCACGGCGAGACCCCGCACGCCGTCAACTTCACCGGCGGACTGCACCACGCGATGCCCGGCAAGGCCTCCGGCTTCTGCGTCTACAACGACCCGGCGCTGGCCATCGCCCGGCTGCTCGAACTCGGCGCCGAGCGGGTCGCCTACGTCGACGTGGACGTCCACCACGGCGACGGCGTCCAGGCCGCCTTCTGGAACGACCCCCGGGTGCTCACCATCTCGCTGCACGAGCACCCGGCCACGCTCTTCCCGCAGACCGGCTGGTCGGTCGAGACCGGCGGCGAGGACGCCCCCGGCTCCGCCGCCAACCTGCCGCTGCCCGCGGGCACCGGCGACGCCGGCTGGCTGCGCGCCTTCCACGCCGTGGTGCCCGAACTGCTCGACGCGTTCCGGCCGCAGGTGCTGGTCACCCAGCACGGCGCGGACACCCACCTGGAGGACCCGCTCGCCCACCTCGCCGTCACCGTGGACGCCCAGCGGCTGATCGCCGAGGCGCTGCACGACCTCGCTCACCGGTACGCCGGGGGCCGCTGGGTGGCCACCGGCGGGGGCGGCTACGCCGTGGTGGACGTGGTGCCGCGCACCTGGACCCACCTGGTCGCCACCGCCGCCGCCCGGCCCGTCGACCCGGCCACCGAGACCCCAGAGTCCTGGCGCGCCGAGGTCTACCGCCGCACCCGCCGCCCGGCCCCGCTGCGGATGACCGACGGCGCCCGCCCGGCCTGGCGCGACTTCGACGCGGGCTATGACCCGGCCGACCGGCTCGATCAGGCCGTCCTGGCGACCCGCCGGGCGGTGTTCCCCCAGCACGGCCTGCTGGCCTGATCCCGCCCTCCCCACCGGGCCCGGGAGGGGTGGTGCGTACCTCGGGCGGTGCCATCCGCCGGTCGGCTACGTACTGCAACGGTCCTATCTCCCACCGTACGAGGACCGCACTTCCCCTCTTCCCACTGGTACCACCCATAACTACTCTGGGGATACACGTGTGCCGGTGGAGTCACCGGAGGGGAAGCCGGTGCCTTGCACACGGGTAAGGGTCGGGTGATGGTCATGAGTTCCGTCGAGCGCCCCCTTCAGGAAGTCGTCTTCCTGACCGTGGCGGAGGTCGCCGCGGTCATGCGGGTGTCCAAGATGACGGTGTACCGCCTGGTGCACAGCGGAGAGCTGCCGGCCATCCGGGTCGGACGGTCCTTCCGGGTGCCCCAGCAGGCGGTGCACGAGTACCTCAAGGAGTCCTACGTGCGGCTTGAGAGCGCGTAGCGGGGGCGTGCGGGCACGGGGTCCACAGCGGTGGGCCCCGTGCTCGTTCGCCCGGGATTTCCCCCGAGTTTCCCGGTGTCGGGGAGCACGATTACGGCCTTCGCACCATGGACGGTAGGCTAGGCCCTCACGTCAGTCGTATGGACTCCGTCTCTCACGGGCGAGAGTCTCAGTGAGCGAGGGTTGTTCCGTGGGCTCTGTCATCAAGAAGCGTCGCAAGCGTATGGCCAAGAAGAAGCACCGCAAGCTTCTGAAGCGCACTCGCGTTCAGCGTCGCAACAAGAAGTAAGCGGCCCCGGCCGCGCCTGGCGCGCCAGTGCTTCCACCGCCCGCCCATGCCCTCGTGGCCTGGGCGGGCGGTGTCGTTTCACGGCCCCTCGGGGCGGCACGGTACGGTGCACGCAGGCCGCCCGGGCCTGGGGAGTGGGGTGCAGCACCGTGGGTGTGGTCGTGCTCGTCACCGGCGTGGCACGCCAGCTCGGCGCCCGCTTCGTCGCCGAGGTCCGCCGCCGTCCGGGCGTGGACCTGGTGGTCGGCGTGGACGGGCGGCCGCCCCGGCAGCCGCCCGAGGAACCGGCCGCCCCGTACCGCTTCCACCAGCTCGACCTTCGCCGCCCCGCGCTCTCCCGGGTGCTCGCCGAGCACGGGGTGGACACCGTGGTGCACCTCAGCGTCAGCGCCACCGGTCTGGGCTCCACCAACCGCTCCGCGGTGAAGGAGTCCAACGTGATCGGCACCATGCAGCTGCTCGGTGCCTGCCAGAAGGCTCCCGGGGTGCGCCGGCTGGTGGTGAAGTCCACCACCGGGGTCTACGGCTCCGCGCCCCGCGACCCGGCGGTGTTCAGCGAGCGGATGCAGCCCAAGGACCCGCCCGGCGGCGGCTTCGCCAAGGACGCGGCGGAGGTCGAGGGCTACGTGCGCGGCTTCGCCCGGCGCCGCCCGGACGTCGCGGTGACGGTGCTGCGCTTCGCCAACATCGTCGGCCCCGGCGCGGACACCCCGCTCAGCGAGTACTTCGCGCTGCCGGTGCTGCCGACCGTCCTCGGCTACGACCCCCGGTTGCAGTTCGTGCACGAGGACGACGCCGTCGCGGTGCTCTGCCGCGCCGCCGCCGAGCCCGCGCCGGGCACCGTCAACACCGGCACCTTCAACGTGGCGGGGGAGGGCGTGCTGCTGCTCTCCCAGTGCGCCCGCCGGCTCGGCCGGCCGACCCTGCCGCTGCTGCTGCCCGCGGTCAGCTGGATGGCCGTGCTGGCCCGGCAGACGAGGCTGGTGGACGTCTCGCCCGAGCAGCTGCGGCTGCTCACCCACGGCCGGGTGGTGGACACCGCGCGGTTGCGCGACACCTTCGGCTACCGTCCGGCGTTCAGCACGCCGGAGGCCTTCGCCGACTTCGCCGCCGCCGGGAGCCCGGGGCTGCTGCCGCCCGAGCGGCTGGCCGCCGCCGCCGACCGGCTGACGGCCCTGCTCGGCCCCGAAGGCGCCCCCGCCGGGCCGACAGCCGGACCGGACGCCGTACCGAACCGCCCCCGCCGACCGAGGAGCTGAACCCGCGATGAGTGCCGCAGCCGAGAACGCGCCGGCCGAGGCCAAGGTCATCCCGATCGAGTCCGCGCCCAGCTGGACCTCGCCCGAGGGGCCGAAACTGGCCGACCGGCTCGCCGGGGCCGTCGGCGGCGCGCTGTCCGGCCCGCTCGGCCCGGCCGCCACCCGGCTGCTCGGCAAGGGCTGGGAGGGCCGCGCGGCCGAGGGCCTGGCCTTCCTGCGCCGCCGGCTGACCGGCGACTACGAGGTGGACGAGTTCGGCTTCGACCGGGAGCTCACCGAGGAGGTGCTGCTCTCGCTGCTGCGCCCGCTGGCCGAGAAGTACTTCCGGATCGACGTCCAGGGCGTGGAGAACATCCCGGCCGAGGGCGGCGCGCTGATCGTCGCCAACCACTCCGGGACGATCCCGCTGGACGCCCTGATGACCCAGGTGGTCATCCACGACCACCACCCCGCCCGGCGGCACCTGCGGATGCTCGCCGCCGACCTGGTCTTCGTGCTGCCCGGCATCAACGAGCTGGCCCGCAAGGCCGGCCACACGCTGGCCTGCAACGAGGACGCCCAGGCCCTGCTGGAGCGCGGCGAGGTGGTCGGGGTCTGGCCGGAGGGCTTCAAGGGGATCGGCAAGCCGTTCGCCGAGCGCTACAAGCTCCAGCGCTTCGGCCGCGGCGGCTTCGTCTCCTCGGCGCTGCGGGCGCGGGTGCCGATCGTGCCCTGCTCGATCGTCGGGGCCGAGGAGACCTACCCGATGATCGGCAACGTGAAGACGCTGGCCCGGCTGCTGGGCCTGCCGTACGTGCCGATCACGCCGACCTTCCCGTGGCTGGGCCCGCTCGGGGTGCTGCCGCTGCCGACCAAGTGGACGATCCGCTTCGGCGAACCGATCGCCACCGACACCTACCCGGCGGAGGCGGCGGACGACCCGATGCTGGTCTTCGACCTGGCCGACGAGGTGCGGGAGACCATCCAGCACACCCTCTACCAGCTGCTGGTGCGGCGGCGGTCGGTGTTCTTCTGACGCCCTGGGGTTTTTGAGGCCCCCGGGGTCTCCGGCTCGGGTTCTCCGGTTCGGGGTCTCCGGGGGCCTTCCGGACCCCCGGGA
>NZ_JBHUAF010000043.1:12200-34156 GCF_042789895.1 Kitasatospora sp. NPDC056783 | reverse complement strand
CCTGCCCCGGCCCGCCCCTACAGTGTTCCGGCGATGGCCTTCTCCAGGGAGTCGACCGCTCGGTCGATGTCGGCGGTGGTGTTCAGGACGCCCGGTGCGAACCGGACGGCACTGCTGCGGTAGGGGGTCTGGCCCGCCATGACCTTGTCGTGTTCGAGGGCGGCGACGATGTCCGCGGGGTCGTGGCCGTCGACGTCGAAGCAGATCATCCCCGAGCGGGTCCGGGAGTCGGCCGGTGTCCGGACGCGGACGCCGTCGAGTTCCGCGAGCCTGCCACGGCAGTAGGTGTTCAGTTCGGCGATGCGCGCGGCCACGCGTTCCTTGCCGAGCCGCTCGTGGAACTCGAAGGCCTCGGCGAGGGCCCAGCGGTGCTCGTACGCCGGGAACCCTCCGGGGGTGCACAGCCGTGCCCGCGGCGCCTCGTCCTCCGGTACGCGGCCGAGGTACCAGGGCCAGAACACTTCGACGTCGAACGAGGTCATGATGGGTTCGACCGCCGCCCAGCCCTTCTCGCTGCCCCAGACGACGCCGGTCCCGCGCGGGCCGAACATCCACTTGTGGCATCCGGCGACGAAGAAGTCGCATGCCAGGTCGGCCACTTCGAAGTCCTCGACGCCCATGGCGTGGACCGCGTCGACACAGACGATGATCTGCCGGTGCCGTGGCCTCGTCGCGTTGGCCTCGGCGACGGCCCTGCCGATCCTGGCCAGCGGCAGTTTGACGCCGGTACCGGAGTGGACCCAGGTCAGTGCCAGGACGCGGGTGTTCTCGCGCAGTTCGCGGGTCACGGCGGCGGCCATCTCGTCGGCCGTCGCCTCGGACGGGTTCCGGTAGAGGCTGACGACCCGGTGGCCGGCTCCGCTGGCCGCCGCCTTGAAGCGCAGCAGTTCGGAGGAGGCATAGTGCTCGTGGACGGTGCTGAGGATCTCGTCGTCCGGGTTCAGGCGCATCCCGCCGAAGACGACGGCCAGGCCGGCGGTCGTGCTCTCGGTGAGGGCGATGGAGTCGGGGTCCGCTCCCAGGTAGGCCCCCGCCCGTTCCAGGACCCGGCGGACGTTGGCGTCGCGCTCGTGGAAGTGGAGGGCCGGGTTGCGGTCCAGGGCGTCGCGGTGGCGCCGGACGGCTTCGCGCACCGCGTGGGGCTGGGGTGCGAGCATCGACAACGCGAGGTGGACGTAGTCGGGGTCGAGGCGGAACTGGGCGCGGGCCCAGTCCCAGAGGGCGGTGGGGTCCGCCGGGGCCGCTTGTGGTTGACCGGACGTCATGTCACTCCGTCGGGGGTGGTTCGGGTGTCGCCGCCGTGGCCGGCGGCACCAGCCGTGGCCCGCGGTGGGCGACGACGTAGGTCACCGGCACGGGCAGGACGATGTGGTCGGGTTCGAGGCTGCGGGCGTGTGCCTCGTCGGCGATGGCCTTCCGGTGCCGGGTCCGCTGGTGCACGGGTACGCGCTCCCAGAGCAGCCGCATGCCGTGTGACCAGGTCCACCGGAGGAAGGCGATGGCCGACGGCGCGGTGATGCAGGCCTGCTCGTGGCGGATGTCGACGGTGGAGAAGCCCGCCGCCAGGAGCTCCTCCCGTGCCCGGCGGGGCCCTCCGAGCGCCTCTCCATAGGGGTAGACGCCGCTGTCGGAGCCGTACTCGGCGCTCATGCGCGCGATGGCGCCCAGGCCGAAGACCTTCGGCTCGGGCTCCGGGACGCTCGTGGGCACCGCCAGCCCCAGGCGCCCGCCGGGGCGGAGCAGCCGGTGGTAGGCGCGGAAGGCGGAGGCGGGGTCGGGCAGCATGTGGACGCTCATGCTGCCCGTGATCACGTCGAAGCTTCCGCCGGGGAAGGACGGTTGCCCGCCGTCCATCACGATCGCTCTGACGTGGGTGTGCCCCGCCCGGCGCGCGTCCGCGTTGGTGGCCTCGACCATGGCGGCGGCCAGGTCGAGGCCGGTCACGGAACCGGTGGGTCCGGCCGCTCGCGCGGCGGGGAAGAGCGCCGCGCCCCGGCCGCAGCCGATGTCGAGGACGCACTCTCCCGGCGAGACGGACGAGAGCCGGACGAGCCGCCGGCCGATCGGGGCGAAGAACTCCACGCCGGTGCGGTCGTAGTCGGCCGCGACGGCGTCGAAGAGGACGTGTGCCGGGTTCGGCCGGCGTGGCCGGTCGGCCATGGGAGGCTCCTCCGTTCAGGTCCGCGGGCCCCGGACGTCCGCGGTCTCGGCGTCCATCGTCTTGAACACTTCGTGGTGCAGGTCCCGCAGCAGTGCCTCGTCGGGATGGAGCGTGCCGTTCAGGAGCCCGAGGGCGCCCGCCTTGGCGAAGAGGTCCTCGGTCTCCCGGAGGCCGTGGTGCGCGAGGACGGCACGGACCGGGGCCGGGTAGCGTCCCGTGGCGAGCGGCGAGGACGCCACGGGCGGGGTGCGGGTCCGGCCGGCGGCCGCCATCCGTTCGATCACGCCGGTGAGGACCCGCGTCGACCGCTCGTAGGTGGCCCACTCGGGCACTCCGTCGGGGGGCGGCTGCCCGCGGTCGAGGACCTTGCGGCAGACCTGCGCGAAGTGTTCGTCGTCCATGCGGGCGAACTCGTACGGGTTGGCCTGGGGCCGGGACAGGTACTCGACGTCGACCAGTCCGCCCTGCTCCTCGCCGATGAAGTAGGGGAAGCCGTCCCACCGGGGCACGACGACGGGAATCCCGCAGGCGAGTGCTTCCAGGGGGGACTTCCCGTAGGTCTCGAAGATGCTGGTGGCGCCCGAGACGAACAGGTCGGCGGCGTTGTAGAGGTCGACGGTCCGCTCCTTCTCCAGGCGGTGGAAGAGGACGACGTCGCGCAGGCGGGCTGCCAGCCGGTTGTAGTACGGGGGGTCGATGTGGGTCACCGACATGGCCAGGAGCGTTCGGGGCCTCTCGTCGCGGAGCCGTTCGTAGCCGGCCAGCAGCGGTTCGAGGCCCTTGTCGTTCATGAACCGGCCGGTGTAGAGCAGGATCGTGTGGTCCGGCGGGAGCCCCAGACGCCGTCGGCTCTCCGCCCTGTCCTTCCTGCGGTAGAGGTCCTTGATGCCGAACGTGCAGATGTCGCCGGCCCGGATGCCCGTGAGGTGCTCGTAGGCGCGCTGGGCGTTGCGCGAGCCGCAGACGACCAGGTCGGCGGGGTGCGGGTGTTCGGCGAGCAGCAGGAAGTAGAAGAGGATGTGGAGCGGGTAGGGGTTGGTGTGCGGGATCATCAGCGCCGGGCAGAGGTACCCGTCGCGCCGCATCAGGTACAGCAGGGGGAGTGCTTCGACGTACTCCGCGACGATCACGTCGATGGTGGAGAGGTCGCAGGAGGCCTTGAGCGTCCGGTAGATCTCCTCGAACCGCTCGGGGGAGTGCTCCCGCGGGGGCAGCAGCCCGATCCGGAAGAGGAACAGTTCGTCGCCCCGGCAGAAGTGCCGGACGTCCTCGGCGGAGTCGGTGAGAGCGAGGATCCTCGCCATCGTCCTTCCCTTCCCGGGTCAGTTCGCCGGCAGGGTCTCGAAGTACATCTGGGCGTCCTTGAGTTCGGGCGAGCGGCCGGCCTCCTGGGCGCGCCGGGCCGACGCGAGCACGCGCCGGATCCCCTCCCGCACGTCGATCTCGTGCCGGAAGCCGAGGACGTCCTCGGCGCGGGTCACGTCCGCCCACAGGCGTTCGGCGTAGATCGCGATCGGCACGTCGACGTGCTCCGGCTCGACGGGCTTGCCGAGTTCCAGGCCGATGAGCCGCAGGACCTCGTTGAAGGTGGTCTCGATGCCGGTGCCGACGTTGAACTCCTGGGTCGGCAGGCCGCTCTCCAGGGCGGTGCGGAAGGCCCGCCCCGCGTCCTCCACGTAGATGAAGTCCCTGGTCTGCTCGCCCGATCCCCACACGACCGGGGTCTCGCCGTGGAGCACGGCCCAGGCGAACAGCGAGATGACGTTGGCGTAACCGCCCTTGCTGAACTCGTCGTGGCCGTAGACGCTGAAGGGGCGCATCCCGATGGCGGTGATCCCGTACCGCTGCGAGTACTGCCGGGCGACTTCCTCGTTCCACTTCTTGGACAGGGCCTTGAGGTCGGGCGGGTTGATCCCCATGGCCTCGTCGTAGGGCACCGGGTTCCCCTCGTACACGGCGCTGGTGCTGGCGTAGACGAGCTTGCCGACGCCGTTGCGGCGCATGGACTCCAGGACGTTGAGGAAACCGTGGGTGGTGACCGAGGCGCCGTCGACCGGGTCCTCCTCGTACATCAGGAAGGACGAGGGCGCGGCGAGGTGCACCACCGCGTCCTTGCCGCTCACGAGCTTGTTCAACAGGCCGAGGTCGCGGGTGTCCCCCTGGACCCACTCCACGTGCTCGCGGATGTCGTCGGGGATGTGCTGCTTGCCGCCGATCTTGTAGTTGTCGAGAGAGGTGATCACATAGCCGTCGTCGATCATGCCCCGGATCATGTTGCGCCCGATGAAGCCGGCGCCTCCGGTGACGAGGATGTTCTTGGACATGGTGCTTCCTCTCGGTCGTCGCGGTGTTCCGTCGTCGCGGTGTTCCGTCGTCGCTGTTCCCGAACGGGCGCAGCCGCTGCCGGAGCAGCGGCTGCGCGTTCATGGCATGGCGTCAGCTGATCCTGACGAGCTGGTAGTCAGCTTCCACCGCCGCTTCCACGGCCGGGGCCCACTGGGTGTGCTCGGGGGCCCACGCCGTCACGGCCGGGGCCCACTGGGTGCGCTCGGGGGCCCACGCCGTCACGGCCGGGGCCCACTGGGTGCGCTCGCTCTGCATGATCACTCCATTCCCAGGACAAGGGAGTGAACCCCCCGGCAGGTCGCATTTCCGCGCCTTCCATGGACAGTGAATCCGCTCCATGGAACACGAACATGTCCACCCGTGGGGTCGAATCGAGGGCCTGTGGTCCGCTTTCACGGTTCTCCCGAGCCCTGCTTGGGTGCTGCACCTCGATCTGAATGACAGGATGCAACGGTTCGGACCGGGAAATCAATACCCGAAGGAAAGTGCGACGAATGATGCGGATGTGACTCGTCTGGCGCTAGTGGCCGGCTCACCGGCAGCGACGGGAAGTTGCTGTTGCCAGTTCGACAGGGAAGTGTTTGACTGGCCGACATTCCCTCGACCGCGAACGAACCCCTATCGCAGGGGAGGCATATCGGTTGTGCGTGTCAGTACGCGACGGGCGGCGGACGCCACCCGTGGAGCAGCTGCCCGCAGGGCCCACGACGCGGCGCCCGGCGGCGATGCGGTGTCGACGGCACCGTTCATGGAGATGGCGCGACGGCAGCCGAAGGCACTCGCATTCGCCGAGCCGTTGGTGATCGTCGGAAATGTGCCGCACTTCGCGAAGCAGACCTTCTCATTTCCTTATGCCATCACCGCACTGAACGTTCCGTGGACGACCGTGCCGAATGCGGCACTAGCCCCGGTGACGGTTCAGGCCGTAACCGGATTTCCCTGTTCCTAGTTCTCCGCTCGACTGGGCGGACGTCAATTGTGCGTCATCGGCGAGATTCTCCGCGCACTCCGATCCGACTGCTCGAAACCGGGTGCACGGAACCGGACGCACGGAACCGATCGCCGTCGCTCTCTCCGGGGCGGTGCTCGTCCACCCGGTGTTTTCCGGACCGCCAAGCGCCTATCGGGCCGGGGTCTTCGAAACCGGGTGCCGGTCCACGGCCGTCGCGCCGGCATTCGACGCGGGCGTCAGGGTGGACAGGGGCCGGCCCGGCCGGCGGATGTCACGCACGGTGGCGCGGACCGTCCCGAAGGGGCCCGGGCACGGCCGCGGCGTCCTGTTGCCGCCCCTCCGCCGGGGTGTCACCATCGGCCGTCACCGGCGGTTCGGCCTCCGCGGCCGGGGCGCGCAGCGTCAACAGCGCCAGCACGAGGCCGGCGGCCACCAGCGCGACCGCGACGGGCGGCAGCAGCCCTTCCTCCAGGGCGACGACGGCTCCGCCCACCACTCCTCCGAGGGCCGAGCCGACGTAGGCGGAGCTGCTGCTGACCGCCATCGCCTGTGCCGCCGCCCGCGCGCCCGTGCGGGAGAGCATCAGGACCTGGATGCCGGGCGGGACCGCCCAGGCCGCCGCCGACCAGACCAGCAGCAGACCCGCGACGAACACGGCGGGAACCGGCCGGACGAGCCAGAGCAGGCCGAGCGCGAGCATCGCGACGCAGAAGACGCCACAGGCGAGGGCGAAGGCACGCAGGGGCGTGTGGCGGTCCGCCAGCCAGCCCGACAACCGCGTTCCCGCGACGCCTCCGACACCGGCGCAGACCAGCAGCACGGCGAGGGTCCGCGGGCCGGCGCCCGCCAGGTCGGCCAGGTAGAGGGAGATGTAGGTCTGGAAGGCCAGGTTCCCGGCCACCACCAGCACGGTGACGGCGAGGATGGCCGCGACGGCCCTGTTCAGCAGCGGTCGCAGGAGGCCGACGAGGGATCCGGACCGTTCGCGCCTCGGGGTGTCGAGGGCCGGGAGGGTCAGCGCCACCCCCGCGAAGGCGACGATGCCGATCAGCCCGCAGGACGTGAACGTCGCACGCCATCCGAACTCCGCTCCGATCCACGTGCTGGCGGGCACGCCGACCAGGACGGCACCCGTCAGGCCGACCATGACGGTGGCCAGGTACCGCCCCGTCCGCTCGGCGGGCGCCAGTGCGCCGGCCGAGGCCAGCGCGCTGGGGAGGACCACGGCCGCGGCCCCGGCTGCCAGGACCCGCAGGACCATCAGCTCCGGATACGAACCCACCGTGAGGACGGCGAAGTTCACCACGGTGAAGAAGGCCAGCGCGCACAGGAGCGCCGTACGGCGGGACACCCGCGTCAGGACGAGTGACCACGCCGGGGCGGCCAGCGCGTACACCAGCGAGTAGGCCGTCACCAGCTGACCGGCGGTCGGCTCGGCGACCTTGAGATCGGCCGCCATCTCCGGCAGCACCCCGACGATGATGAAGTCGTCGGTCTGGACGACGAACGCCGCCAGCGTCAACACGTAGAGCCACCAGGGCCTGCGGGCAACAGAAGGGTTCACGCGGTTAGGGTAACAGTTGTTTCCCTCATCGTGTGAGAGCCTTCGGGCAGGAGGTGCCGCATGCCCAGACCCGTGAACCCTGACCGCCGGCGCGAAGTCGTCGACGCCGCCATCGACCAGCTGGCCGCGACCGGCATCGGCCACTTCTCGCTGCGCACCGTCGCCGAGGGAATGGGCCAGAGCACCCGCGTCCTCACCCACCACTTCGCCGACAAGCAGGCACTGGTCACCGCGGTCCTCGAACGCCTGGACGAGCGCCAGCACCAGGCCCTCCTCGCGGCTCCCGCCTGGCGTGACCCCGCCGTCCCGGTCAGCGTCATCGTCAAAACGGCCTGGGAGCGCACCCTCGGCCCACGGGAACTGGCCATGACCCGGCTCATCCGCGAGATCGAGGGACTCGCCGCCGCGGGCCGGCTCGTTCTCCCCGGGCCCGGGTTCATCCGCGGCCGCGCCGAGTTCGTCGCCTCCTGCTTCACCCTCCGGGGCCTCTCCGAGGACGACGCCCTGACCACCGCGACACTCCTCAACAGCGCCTTCTCCAGCCTGCAGAACGACTACCTGATCACCGGAGACCACGACCGGTCCGTCGCCGCACTCGACGAACTGTGCGCGTGGGTCGACGCCCGCGTGCGGCAGCACCGCCCCGCGGATTCTCCCCGCGCCCGCGCGGATCGGCCGACGACGCCCCACGAGGCAAGGTAGGAGCACCCCTCCGCACCGGAGGCTACGGGGGCGGACGGCATGCCGACGCCCAGGACGGCGAAGGCGCCGGCCTCCCGCCCCTGATCGCGGCCGGAACGGCGCGGGCGCCCTCCCGAGGCCTGCCGCCCGGCCGCTCGGGCCGGGAACCGTCCGGGGAACGGCTCGCTGGTCTCACCCCCGGCCGTAGGGTGGCCGGACGACGAGGAGGAGGCGGCGGCGATGACGCAGGGCGTGGGACCGCTGGTGCGCGTGTCCGACGGGCCGGGTGGGCTCTCGGTGTGGGGACCGGCGGAGCCGGAGCGGTGGGGGGTGGACGTGAACGTGATGGTGGAGGCGGGCGAGGACGTCGAGGCGGTGGATCTGCGGCTGCTCGCGGAGGTGTTGGCGCACCTCGACGACGTGGTGACGCAGGCACGGCGGTTCGTCTGCGCCCAGTTGGACGTGCCGCAGGAGCGGGCGGCACTGGACGCTCCGGAGGTGGACGTCTACACCGACGGGTGGATGCTGCGGTTCGCCCGGGGGGATCTGCCGATCTGCGAGCCGTACGGGGTCGGGGTGGTGTTCGAGGGGCTGCGGCCGGTGCGGCTGGAGGACCTCAGCGAGGCCGAACCGATCGAGGACTGACCGTCCGTCACCGAGAGCCACCCCGGTACCGGAGGGCCTCCAGGGCGGCGCCGCGGGCACGGTGGCCGATCCGCGGCGGCCGGCCCCGGATCACCGGATCAGTGCCACTTGGTCAGGCCGGACTTGTTCCAGGGCTCGTTGGGGCGCTTGAAGCCGGCCCGGACCTTCGCGCTGTCGGGCCAGAAGAACATGGTCCCCCACCCCCGGCCCTCGATATCGCTGGTCTCGAAGAACCCGAGCAGCGTCCAGGTCTTGCCGCCGTCGTAGGACCGGTCGATCCAGCCCTGGTACCGGCCGCACAGCGTGTTCACATTGAGGGCCGCCCACGCGTACCAGTAGCCCCCGCTCTTGCCCGAGCGCAGTTCCACGCTCGCGCAGCCCGGGTCGTGCGCGACGTCGTCGGTGTCCTTCTTGTCGAAGGAGAACCTGTTCGGATCCGTGTTGTCGCACTGGTAGCCGGTCCCGCAGCTCAGGCCGGTGACGGCCGCGGCGGCTCCCGGGGTCGGGCCCTTCGCGACCGCCGGTCCGGCGGCCGGCAGGAGCAGGGCCGCGATGGTGGCCGCGACGACGGCGGACTTCTTGATCACTGGTGCACCCCTTGTCCGTAGTGGCGCCATGAACGGCCATGGGTGGCCCCGACCGCGCGGGCAGGGGGCGGGAAACTCCGCCGGCCTCCCCCACGCGCCGACCGGCAGGCGCCTACGCCCGGTCGTGCCGCCCCGGCCTCGCCCGGGCCGCGGCGGTCACGACTCTAGAGCGCGGGTGAAACGCTCACTGTGCCTTCGCTGCACGGAAGTTGGCCGTTCCTGCGGCCCGCCGAGACCACCGGAACCGGCGGCCCGGGTGCGCCGCCGGACCGTTGCGCAGCACGACGCGCCCCTGCCATCCTGAGGACGGAACCGGCCTTCGGAAGGGCAGGGCACACCGATGGGCAACCAGCGCGCAGACGACCGCCCCAGGCCCTCCGGGCAGCGGCGCCGCCGCCCCGCGGCGCGAGGCCCCGAGGTGGCCCGGCCGTCGGACGGACGTGCCCGGTGAGCGCGATCCTGGACACGGCGGACTTCCCGTCCACCGCCCGCGAGGAAGCGATCCGGCACGCGATCTGGGAGTCCGTCGTACGGATCGAGATCGACCACCGCCCGCCGCCCCGGGACATCTCGGTCAGGGTCAGGCTCGACACGGCCGGCTGCATCACCGTCTGCTCGGCACGGGCGACCGGCATGACGGTCCGGCGCACCCAGCGGCTGGCGAGGGAGGACTGCGAGCCGCACGTCTTCCTGGGCCTCCAGCTGACGGGCACCAGCGTGGTGGAGCAGAACGGCCGCCAAGCCGTCCTGAAACGCGGGGAGTTCGCGCTCTACGACACGTCCCTCCCGTACGCCCTCGGCTTCGACGCCGGTGTCGACCACCACTTCCTGCGCTTCCCCCGGGCCACGCTCGCGCTGCCCGAGCGGTCGCTGCGGGATCTGACGGCGGTCACCTTCGGCGCCGAGAGCCCCGTCTCGGCCCTCGCCTTCGCCTACTTCTCCCAACTGGCCGTCACCGACGGGCTCGACCAGGACCGGTACGCCCTGGCGGTCGCGGGGCCCAGCCTCGACCTGCTCCGCGCCGCCGTCGCCTCCCGGCTCGGCGACCCGCCCCGGGCCCAGGAGTCACATGACGCGGCGCTCGGCCGGCGGATCCTCCGGTACATGCGCGCGCACCTGCGCGAGCGCGACCTGTCGGCCGCGCGGATCGCCGCCGCGCACGGCATCTCGGTGCGCCACCTCTACACCCTGCTGGCCCGCTCGGGAGTCACCCCGGGCGGCTGGATCCGCTCGAACCGCCTGGAGGAGTGCCGGCGGGAGCTGGCCGGCCCGGGCGCGCGGCACCGGACGGTCGCCGCGATCGGCCGCGGCTGGGGCTTCGTGGACGCGACCCACTTCAGCAAGGCCTTCAAGCGGGCGTACGGCCTCTCCCCACGCGCCTGGCGCGACCTGCATCACGGGCGGGGGTAGGCCCTGCGCTGGACCCTCCCACCGTGGGAGGGTCCACCATGATGGCGTGCGAGACGAACTCCTCACCATCGGGCGCTTCGCCCGCCTGTGCCGCCTCAGCGTGAAGCAGCTACGGCACTACGACGACCTGGGCCTGCTGGCTCCCGTCCGCGTGGACGCCCGCTCCGGCTACCGCTACTACGTGGCCGGGCAGGTGCGTGACGCCCTGACGATCGCCCTGCTGCGCGAGATGGACCTGCCCCTGGCCGTGATCGCCCGGACACTGGCTGCCGGGCCCGAGCGCAGGGCGGGAATCCTGCGCTCCGAGCGGGACCGGCTGGCCGAGCGGGTCCGCAGGGACCAGGCCCGGGTGGAGATGCTGGAGCGGCTGGCGGAGGACGGTCTGCCGGGCTACGAGGTGACCCTGGGCAGAGAGCCGGAGCGACGACTGGCGGTGGTGCGAGCGGGCTGCTCCCCCACCCGGATCGGAAGCGGGATCGAGGAGTGCGCGGGCCGGCTGCTGCCCGTGCTCGGCAAGGCGGGAATCGCCTGGGAGCCGCCGCTGTGGGGGCTGTACCCGCTGGACCTGGACGACCCGATGGAGATCACCGTCGGGGCGCAGACCCCGCAGGGGGACGGCACGCCCGGCCTGGAGTTCGCGGTGCTGCCCGGCGGGCCCGTCGCCGAGACCACGCACATCGGGCCCTACGCCCATCTGCCGCTGGCCTACACCGCGCTCTTCGCCGCCATCCACGAACGCGGGCTGCGCCCGCGGGCGCCCGTACGCGAGGCCTACCTCGTCGGACCGGCGGAGGCGCCGCAGGAAGAACTGATGACCCGACTGGTCATCCCCGTCCGGGAGGGCGCGTCATGACCACGGTCCTGGACATCGACGCCCGCGGCACGCGGCACTGCGAGACGACGGCCCTCGGGGTGCTGATGCGACACCAGGGATTCGACCTGTCCGAGCCCATGCTGTTCGGTCTCGGCTCCGGTCTGTCCTTCCTCTACTGGGACGGCAAGACCATGGGCTTTCCCTTCCTCGGGGGGCGGGTCAAGCCGTTCGACCTCACCCGCAACCTGGCCGCCGGGCTCGGACTGGAACTCCTCGTCCAGGAGACCGCCTCCCCACGCAAGGCATGGGACAACGTGGCGGCCGCCCTCGACGCCGGCCACCCCGTCGGACTCCAACTCGACAGTCACCACCTGGACTACTTCGGCTCGAAGGTCCACTTCGGCGGTCATGTCGTCGCCATGTACGGCTACGACGAGCACGACGCCTACCTGGTGGACACCGACCAGCAAGGCGGAGCGGTCTCCACCAGCCTGACCAGCCTCGCCCGGGCCAGGGCCGCGCGCGGCCCGATGACGTCCAGGCACCGCTCCTTCACCCTCACCGCCCCGAGGGGCCTGCCCGCCCCGCACCGGCGGATCGTCCCCGCCATCACCGCCTGCGCCGACGCCTTCCTCCACCCGCCCATCGCCAACCTCGGTCACCGCGGGATCGAGAAGGCCGGCCGGCTGGTACGCACCTGGCTCCGGCGCGCCGACGATCCTCAGCGGGACCTGCCCCAGGCGGCCCTGTTGATGGAGAGGGCCGGCACCGGCGGCGCCCTGTTCCGCAACCTCTACCGCGACTTCCTCGCCGAATGCGCCGATCTGCTCGACAGCGGCCATCTGCGCACCGGCCACGCGCTGTACGCCGAGGCGGCCGTCCTGTGGACGGAAGTGGCAGCGCTGATCAAGGAGGCGGGTGAGTCGGGCGATGCGCGGCACCTCGACCGGGCCGGCTCGATCCTCGGCGACCTCGCACGCGTGGAGCGGCAGGCCATGCAGGCGCTGAGCCGCCTGGGGACCGAGGCCCACGTGGTCCAGTCCTGACCGGTCTTCGAGAACCACCGCTTCGACGGCGCTGGGCGGCCGCGTCGCCCGGCGCCTCCGGCCGGGGGTGCGGGAGGCACGGCCGACGGCGTCAACACGCGCCCCCGGAACGCCCTCCGGTCCGGTCGCGGACCGAACCCGGGGGCGGCGCCGACGAGTTCCTCCACGTCCTGCCGGTGCTCCCACGGGCCCGGGGCGCGCGGGCGAAACCTCCTTCCCCCGCCGTTCTCCGTGCTGGAGCGGTAAGTTGGCGACTGCCACCTACGGGAAGGACACCGACGTGACCATCGACCAGGCTGCCCTCGGAAGCGCGGTGAAGGCCGTCGCCGTCGCCGCGCACACCGATGACCTTGCCGGCCTGTACCAGGCCGTGATGCCGCCGGCCGGCACGGATACGCCTCCGGCCGAGGCCGCCGCCTGGTTCGGGACGCTCCTCATCCACCTGGCGCTCACCGCCGCGGCCGATTCCGGACTGGAGCGCGGCTGCTCCCGGGAGACCGTCTCGGAGTGGATCGACGAGGTGCTGGGCCCGCCGCCCACCCCGGCACGGCTGCGCGCCGAGGACCCCGGTCGTATCGACCACGTCGAAGCGACCAGGGCCGCGGCGGACTACTCCCGGTGCCGCGAGTACGCCGTCGACCTGATCGGGGTGGGCCTGACCGATCCGGACGAGGCCCCGGCCGAGCGAGCGGTCGACGCCCACTGCACGGTGACGAACGACAAGGACGTGCGGATCACCGTGATGGCGATGCTGGGCCGCCTCGCCGCCGCCCCCGGCGGGCAAGGCTGACACTGCCACCCCGGCCCGCCGGTCGCCGCCCGGGGCACGACGCCGGCCGCGGTCGGCCGCAGGGGTACCCGGCATTCGGCCCATCGGGCTCACCCTCCAGGGGCGACCTGCGCCCGTCCCTGGCACGGCAGCGGCCGGGAATGGCTATGCGCAGGGTATGAGAATCACCTGCCGCGCCGCTCTCGGCGTCCCCTTGATGACCGCTGCCGCCCTGGTCCTGCCCGTCGGCCCGGCCGCCGCGGCCACCGGAAACCTCTACGTCAACAACGAAGAGGTCTACACGGACCCCGCCGGCTGCTACCCCCTGAAGGACTCCAGCATCGTCGACAACATCACCGACACGGCCGTGACCCTCTACTCGGGTCCGGACTGCGACGGAGAGGAGCTCGGCCGCATCAGCGCCGGTGACGACGAGATCACCACCGGCGCCCAGAGCCTCTACCTCCCCTGATCCCCGACCCGGCCGAATCCCCGCCCTGATCTCGCCGCCGGCCCCGGACCGGCCGGGATCGCCGTCGCCCGCCGCCGGATTCCCGAGGCGGCGGGCGGTCGGCGACGCACCGGCGCGGGGGCCGGTCACGCGCGCCGACCCGACGGCGGTGCGGCTCGTGCCGGGTCCCGCGCGGCCTCAGGGCCCTACAGCTGGCTCAGGATCGTCGGGTCCGTGATCTTCGAGTCGTCGGCCAGCAGCACCGCCTTGCTGAGGATCAGCGCCGTCATGCGGTCGCCCTCGAAGGGCAGGTACCCGGCCTGTGGGGAGGCCGGGTCGGCCTTGGGGACGATGCACAGGTACTGGTCGTTCGGCGTCATCAGGATGTTCCCCGAGCCGAGGTGGATCCTGTACGTGCGGCGCGAGCCCGCCACGTGGAGGAAGCGGCCCTCGACGGCGCAGCGGTCGGCGATCTCCAACCGGGGGATCAGCCGCTCCAGCAGCACCCGCCGGGTCTCGGCGCTCTGGCTCAGCTCGCCGAAGCCGTACGAGGTCCAGTACTCGCGGTGGCGGCCGTCGGGGCCGCCGTCCTGCCAGGTCGGGTCGTTGCCGACGCTGGCCACGCCCACGAACAGGTCTACGTCGCGCAGGACCTCGGACAGGACGAGCGGCGGGACGTCGGCGATCGGCAGGGGCTCCACCGGCGCCGCGCCGCCGGACGGCCACATCCGGTAGTCGTCGCCGAAGCAGGAAGCCCGGTTCTGCGGGGCGTCGACCGGGTAGAAGCGGACCTGGTCGGTGCGCAGCCGCAGGAAGCTGCCGGAATCGGTGGTGTCGGCGCCGAAGGCCTGGCCCTCCCCGTGGACCCAGTACTCGGCGCGCAGCCCCCACCGCGGCAGTTCCCGGGTGGCCGGCGGGGCCGAGTCGTCGACCATCAGCCGCAGCCTGTTGCGCCAACCCCTGGCGGCTGCCAGGGAGTTGAACTGGTGCTGGCGCAGGATGTGCCCGGCGAACCGGTTGGAGTAGGTACCCGTCGCCCGCTCGGCGTCGGTCAGCAGGTACACCTCGCGGTGCGCCTGCTTGAACGGCTGGGTGATCGCGTGCCGCTCCAGCCAGTCGCGCCAGGCCACGATCTCGGCGGGCCCGTATCCCGCCGGGTGCCAGAGCCGGACCTCGCCGCCCTCCCGGACCGGGTCGTCGGTGAGCGTGCGCGGCTCGCCGTCGGCGAACCCGACGGCCGTCCCGTCCACCGTCCACAGCAGCCGCCGCGCCAGCGTCCCCACCAGCGGGTGGTCGAGGAGCCGCTCGCGCCAGTCCGCGTACGGCCAGGCGCGGTCGGCGAGGAACTGCCGGTCCAGGCGCTCGCTCTGCGCGGAGAGCGTCTTGTCGATGTCCTTGACCGCAGCCTTCAGCTCCTTGAGCTCCTCGGCGTGATCGCGCTTGACGGCGGCCGGCACGCTCTTCGCGACCTTGCCCGCCGGGCCGCGCCAGCCCAGTGAGGCCTTGGCTCCCCGGACCTCCACCACCGCCGTGAAGTCGCCCAGTTGCCGCTCCGCGCGCCCGACCTCGGTCAACCCGTGGTCGGGGACGGCGAGTTCCTCCATCTCCTCGCGGGAGAGACCGAGCGCCTCGGCCCGGTGCTCCAGCACGGACTCGATCAGCCTGAGCACGGGCTTGTACGTCACCCGCGTGGCCAGCCGGGCGAGTTCGGCGAGAACCGGCTCCCCGTCGAGCCGGGTGAGCGCGCCCACGGCGGCGTTGGCGGCCTTCGGGTTGCGCGGGCCGATCCCGGAGGCCTTCCGGAGCGCACTCTCGACCAGTGCCCCGAGCGCCCGCACGGTGTCCGGGTGGGCGGGCAGCGTCCCGAGCACCCACGTCAGCCCGCGCAGCGCGTTGGCGTTGTACGGGTCGAACGCGGCGTTGACGTCGGGCTCCCACTCCCGGCGCTCCAGCTCGAACGTCCGCCGCCCGACGAGCGCGAGCCAGGGCACCACCGCGGCCCGCACCCGCTCCGCGCCCAGCTGCTCGACCAGCGCGCCCGCCCGCCGCTCCCACGCCCGGGTCGGCGGCCTGGCCGCCGTCGCGGTGGTCGCGTGCCGCAGCAGGGCCTCCAGTCCGGGCACCTCCTCGGCCTCCCGCATCGCCCGCTCGGCCCACTCCTCGCCGACGTTGAGAACGGGCTCGGTGAGCCGCTTCGTGAGCGCGCGGACCCTGTCGTCACCGTAGGCGTCCATCGCCGAACGCCGGAGGGCGGCCACGACCTCGGGCGCGAGGGGGCGGCCGTCCTCCAACTCGGCCTCGGCGAGGGCGAGGTAGCGTCTGTCGAGCCACAGGCTGTGTTGCCGGCCGACCTCGTCGAGCACCTTCCGGCGCTCCGCCGACCGCCGGCCGGGCCGGTCCGGCAGGGTCCGTTCGAGGACGGTGACCAGGCCCAGCACGTTGCCGCGCGCCACGCCCGTGCCCTCCGCGGGGAGCCGCGCCTCCAGGGCGTCAGCGAGCGCGCCCCTGGTCTCCGCCGGCATCCCGCGCACCTCGACGAGCACGGCGTCCCACACGCCGGACCACGTGTCGTCGTCGAGCGCCGCCAGCCGCACCAGCCCGTCGGCGATCCCCTCCGTCTCCGCCGGCGTGACCGCGCGCCGCCGGAGCAGGTCCATGATCCCGTGGAACTCCACCGTCCTCAGCCCCCCACCAGCGGCACGAGCTTCAGGAACGTGACCTCGGTGCCGAGCACCAGCTCGACCTCCTCCCGCGGGTCGGTGACCTGCCGGTCCCCCACCAGCACGAGGAAGCCGTTGCGCGCGAACGCCGCGAGCGCCAGCTCCGTCTGCGCCTCGGGGTCGATCCGCCGAGGCGTGCGCAGCGCGTACCCGTTCAGCACCCGCTCCGCGTCCTGCGGCCGCACGAGTCCCCGGAACACCTCAGGCGTCCGCGCGTTGTACTCCGCGACCTCCTGGAAGACCCTGCGCCGGATCAGCTCACCCACGGTGAGCCGCTCCTCCGCGATCTCCAACCCCCACCCGTCGCTCCGGTGCCCCGCCGTCGTCTCGTCGACGAACCTCACGATTCCCATGCCGTGGACAGTACGGCTCCCCTGTGACACCGCGCGTGCTCGGTGCGGTCGCGGGGCGGTCGGCATCGGGGCACCTCACGGTGACGGGCCGTCGAACCGACACCTCGTACCGGCCCGTGTAGCCTGCGGCCTGTTCGATTCCAGGTGAGGGGTGGGCCCGTGGTTGACGTGACACGCGTGATGGAGTCGTTGGCCGAGCAAGGCGTGACAGTCCTGTTCAAGGCTGATGCCGAGCGCATGCGGGACGGGACGAAGCCCTGGACCTTCGTCGCGAGCGGCGCCCCGTGGCGCGACGATCTCCTGGTGCGAACGGACGCCGCGTCCGTGGAGGCATGCCTGGAGGTCTGCCTGCCGCGGCTGCGCGAGTACGGCCTGGTGATCCCCGAGTGACCGCGGGGTGCGGATGGCGGGGCGGTCGGTGATCCGGCTCCCCGAACGGATCGTGGCGCGGCCGGGGCGTCGTCGCCCGGGACACGGGCCGGCCGCGGCCGGGCGCGCGCGGTGACCTCGTCCGTCACGACGGTCGGGGGAAGCGGGTGTCGGCGGGGGAAGCGGGTGTCGGCGTGGCGATGAGTCTCGCGGCCGTGGCCGGTCTACACCTCAAGGGGCGACCACCAGACGACCGGGAGTACGGACATGGGCCTCATCCACATCGAGCTGTTCACGACCCTCGACCTCGTCGGGCAGGCGCCCGGCGGGCCGGACGAGGACCCGGTGGGGTTCCCGTTCGGCGGTTGGCAGGCGCCGCTGCTGAGCGAGGTCACCGGGGCGCAGATCCTGGCCGCGTACGAGGGGACGGACGCCCTCCTGCTCGGGCGGCGCACCTACGACATCTTCGCGGCCTACTGGCCCGGCCGGAAGGACGGTGTGATCGCCGAGCTCTTCAACCGCGTCCCGAAGTACGTGGCCTCCCGGGGCACGCCCGGCCTCCCGTGGACCGGGTCCACCCTGCTGGGCCCGGACCTGGCCGGCGCGGTGCGGGAGGTCCGTGAGCGGCACGAGCACGTGAAGGTGGTCGGGAGCCTGGACCTGGTGCAGACCCTCCTGCGGGAGCGGCTCTTCGACCGGCTCGACCTGTGGGTGCACCCGATCGTGCTCGGGGTCGGGAAGAAGGTGTTCGACGGCGGCGCGGTGCCGATGAACGTCGCGCTCCTCGAACCGCCGGTGGCCGCCCCGCAGGGCACCGTGTACCTGCGCTACGGGCTCGCGGAGGGCACGCCCAGGACGGGCGACATGAGTCTGCCCGACCGCGGTCTCGGGAGCGAGGGGACCCGGTGATCCGGTGATCCGGCGGCCGCAGTGAACACCGCCGGGTGCCGGAGGCGGTCGGCCGGCGGTCGGTGGCCCCGGCCTTCCCGGCCGGCTCGGGGGTCGGTCAGCGCGGCGGGGCGGGTGTGCGGGAGGGCAGGTTCACCACCAGCAGGGCCAAGCCGGCCAGGGTGACGTTGCGGATCGCGGCGTCCAGGCCGTTCCAGGTCTTGGACTGCCACATGGCGAACCACTCCCCGCCGATGCCGATGAAACCGGCCCCGAAGAGCAGCAGCGTCAGCAGCAGGCCGAGGGTGCTGAGGCGGCGGGCCAGGTGCGGCCGCAGCCACCAGGCGAGCGTGCCCGCGGTCAGGACCAGGGCGCCCAGCGCCTCCCAGGCGATGATCGCGACGTAGGCCGCGTCCTGCAGGGCGGGGGAGGTGATGGAGCGCCACATCAGGTCCTGGTCCCGGAAGGTGGTGTCCATGGCCAGGACGTGCCGGACGAACTGCTGGTTGGTGGCGAAGTCGGTGATGTTCCCGAAGACCACGAGCAGCAGGTAGAGGGCGTTGGTGCCGGTGAGCGCGGTCGCGGCGGCGGGCAGTGAGCCGAGGGCGAGCAGGCGGTCGCGGGTGGACGGACGCGGGCTCGCGGTGCGGGTGGTCGGCATGCGGAAGAGGCTAGCGGCCGCCGGGAGTTGACCGGGCGCGTTCGGGTGGCGGGTGCCGGATGAGGGACGCGCGGGGGAGTCCGCGAGGCGGCCCGGACGGCGAGGGTCACGCGGTGAGGGTCACGCGGTGGGGGTCACGCGGTGGGGGAGCCGCCGACGAAGGTCCGTTCCGGCGGTGACGCCACGAGTTCGACCATGGTGCCGGCGCGGAGGTCGTCGCCGATGACTCGCGCGATCGCGTCGGTGAGCGCGGTGCCGAGGCGCGCGGTGATCCGGGCGGCGTCGGGGCGGTCGAAGACGCCGGCGCGGACGCCCATGACCACCGAGGCGTTGGTGTCCACGGCCTTGCCGCCCTGCGCGAAGCGGCCGGCGGGGACTCCGGTCAGGTGGATGCTCACGAGGTCGCGGGCCCAGTCGCCGTAGACGTCGACGATCGCGTCCGTCAGGGCGGCGACGAGCGCGGGCTCCTTGCCCGCCAGTCTGTTCTCCGACAGGTGGACGGCCAGATGCGGCATAGTGGACCTCGTTCCCTTTGAATCCAAAGCCTTTGTCTTCAAAGATATCTGGGAGAGGTCTCCGATGTCCACGGAATCGGACGGTCCCGCCGTCGACGAGGCCGTCCGCACCCTGCTGTTGCTCATGCCCCGGCTCGTCGGCCGCGCCAAGCGTCTGCCCGTCCCCGCCGCCCTCCGGGGCCTGGACCTGGCACCGCGGCATCTCGCGCTGCTGGCCCACCTGGAGTACGACGGCCCCACCGGCGTCAACGACCTGGCCGCCCGGCTGGAGGTGGCCCCGACGACCGTCAGCCTCATGGTCAGCGAGCTGTCACGGCCGGGCGTCCTGCAACGCACCACCGATCCCGCCGACCGCCGCCGCCGCATCGTCGCCATCGCCCCCGCCTACGCCGCGCCGATCGGCGAATGGCTGTCCGGCAGCGCCTCCGCCTGGGAAGGCGTCATGCGCGGTCTCGCCCCCGCGGAACGCGCCACGGTCATCACCGCCCTGCACGCCTACGAAGCCGCCCTGGAGCGGGCGGGCGGCACGTGACGGAACCGCACGCGCGGTGGACGCGGAAGGGTCCCTCACCCGGGTGACCGCCCCGGACCGCCTCACCCGCGTCCACGTTGCCGGCCGGCACGACGACGTCGGCACGGCGGGCCGACGGACGGTCACCCCGCCTCCGCCGGCCCGGCCTCGGCGCTACACCGGGTCGGCGGCGGGTGTGCCGACGGCAGGTGCGATGGCCGGGAGGTGTCCGGCCCCGGCGGCGCGGGCGATCCGCGCACCCGAAGTGCCACGGATCGAGGAGGCCGACCGGGCCGACACGCCGGACCGTGGGCGGACCTCGGCGGTGACTCCCCACTCGTGACGTCGAGTTGGCGGCGCCACCACATCGGCGGAACGAGGGGCGCGGTCACGCTCCGACCCAAACCGATAATGAACATGCCGAGTGCATCCCACCGCGACCGGAGCCGGTTCCGGCATGCCGGGCCGGGGCCACGGGTGGTGCGAAGGGAGCGGGTGTGTCGTTTCTCAGGGACGGTCATCGAGACGGTCATCAAGACGGTCATCGGCGGGAGTTCAGCCGGCGGGGGTTCGTCGGGGCCGCGGCCCTCGCGGGTGCCGGTGCCGCGCTCGCTCCGGTCGCGGTGGCCGCGGGCCCCGAGGGGGCGCGGGCGCTGGCCGGCCCGTGGTCGAGGACGCTGGAGTTCACCGCGGCCACCAACGCCGGCATCGCGCTCTCGCCCGACGGCGAGCGGCTGATCGTCGAGGTCCAGGGCGTGCTGTGGGGGCTGCCCCGGGCCGGCGGGACGGCGACCGCCCTGACCACCCCCGAACTGGAGCCGACCCGGCCGGTGTGGTCGCCGGACGGCTCGACCGTCGCCTTCTGCGCGTACCGGGGCGGGGGCTTCCACCTGTGGGCCATGGCGCCGGACGGGTCGGACCTGCGGCAGCTGACCTCGGGACCGTGGGACGACCGGGGCGTGTCCTGGTCCCCGGACGGGCGGCGGCTCGCGTTCTCCTCCGAACGCGCGGGCGACGCGGTGGCCGGCGGCTCGTACGACGTGTGGACGGTGGAGGTCGCCACCGGCCGGCTGACCCGGCTGACCGACCGGGCGGGGGCCGAGGACCACGACCCCTCGTGGCACCCGGCCGGTGACCGGGTCCTGTTCGTCCGGGCCGACGCCGCCGGCGGGCGGACCATCGCCTCCGTCCCGGCCACCGGCGGTCCGGTGACCGTCGAACGCACCGTCGCCAGCGGCACGGTGGTCTGCCCCGTGGCGTCCCGGGACGGCCGGCTGGCGTACGTGTGGATCGCCGACTCGTCCGCCGAGACCTCCTACCGGTCGGCGTTCTCCTCGCTGGCCGTCGACGGCGAGGTGGTCTCGGGCGACGAGGACGTCTCGCCACTGCCGCCGTGCTGGGCCCCCGACGGCGGGATCCTCTACTTCGCCGACGGCCGGATCACCGACCGCTCCCCCGCTCTGGGCACCGCGAAGCACATCCCGTTCACCGCGCGCACGCGGGTGCCGAGGCCCGAATACCGGCGCAAGGTACGGGACTTCGACTCCACCGCCGATCGCGACGTCCTCGGCGTCCACCTGCCCGCGCTCTCGCCGGACGGGCGGTCCGTCGTCTTCTGCGCGCTCAACGCGCTGTGGCTGCTGCCGATCGGAGGGCGGCCGCGCAAGCTCTTCCAGGCGGCGCCCGCCCACTACGTGCAGATGCCGTCCTGGAGCCGGGACGGACGCGACATCCTGTACGTCCACGACGGGGACCCGGACGGTGACGGCCTGGGCGCCGTGCACCGCCTGACGCTCCGGGAGGGGACCGACACGGTCCTCGCCCACGGCGGCCGGTTCAACCCGGCGCTCTCCCCCGACGGCACCCGGCTGGCCTGCCAGGACGTCCTGGGCGACCTCCTCCTCGTCGACCCCGCCACCGGAACCGAGCGCGTCCTCGCGACCCCCCTCGGAGGCAACGGCCTTCCCGGCAGGCCCAGTTGGTCACCCGACGGCCGGTACATCGCGCTGTGCGACCGCAACCGCCTCAACCACCGCTTCCGCGAGGGCTACAACGTCATCCGGGTGATCGACACCCGCGACGGCTCCGCGCGCGCCTTCCTGCCCCTGCCGGACACCTCGGTGGCCGACCGCTGCGACAGCGGCCCGGTCTGGTCGCCCGACGGCGCGTGGCTGGCGCTCGTCGTGGAGTCCGCGCTGTGGGTGCTGCCGGTGGCCCCGGACGGAACGCCCCGCGGCGAGGCACGGCGGATCACCGACGAGCCGGCCGACCATCCCTCCTGGTCCGGCGACTCCGCCCGGCTGCTCCACCTCACCAACGGGCGGCTGCGGCTGATCGGCCGCGACGGCGCCGACCCGCGCACCGTCCCCGTCCCGCTGCGCACGGCCCGCGCCCTGCCGCCGCGCTCCGACGTCACCCGCGTCCACGCCGCCCGGCTCTGGGACGGCACCGGCGAGAACCCGCGCGATGACGTCGACATCGTCGTCCGCGGCAACCGCGTCACCGCCGTCGAA
>NZ_JBHUAF010000043.1:0-12190 GCF_042789895.1 Kitasatospora sp. NPDC056783 | reverse complement strand
CCGGGGGGGGGTGGGCGGCCCCGGCGCACCCCCGGGGCTTTCAGGCCCCGCGGGCGGGCGCCGCACCCCGCCGCCCCCCGCCCCCCCCCCCCCGCCCGGCCCCCCGGGGGCGGGCCCCACGACTGGTCGACGCCACCGACCACACAGTCCTGCCCGGCCTGTGGGACGCCCACACCCACCCGTACCTCAACACCTACGGCGGCCGCGAGCCCCGACTGCTGCTCGCCTACGGGATCACCGGCACCGCCTCGATGGGCGGCTTCGCCTACGAGCAGGCGCGCCTGCGCGAGTCCGTCGACGCCCGGCTGGTGGACGGGCCCCGGTTCCTGACGACCGGCGAACTGCTCGACGGCAGCCGCGTCGCGTACAGCATGGGCCGCGCCCACCGCACCGACGACGGGATGCGGCGCAGCCTGGAGCGCGCGGTGGCGCTGGACCAGGACTTCGTCAAGACCTACGTGCGGGCACCCGCCCGGTTCATGGCGCAGGCGGCGCGGACGGCCCACGAGCGCCTCGGGGTGCCCTCCGGCAGCCACCTGCTGACCCCCGGGGTCCAGGTGGGGCAGGACCTGACGGCCCATCTGTCGGCGACGCAGCGCCAGGAGTACGGCCGGGTCGTCTCCCCCACCGGGCGCAGCTACCAGGATGTCCACGAGATCTACCGCGGCGGGGACTTCGCGATCATCATCACTCCCTTCTCCGCGTACCACCTGCTCGGCGACGACCCGGAGCTGGCCCTGGACCCCCGGGTGACCGCGCTGATGCCGCCCTGGGACGCCGCCGGCGTGCGGCGGCGGGCGGGGACGCCGGTCACGGAGGCCCAGCGGCAGGCCGTGCGGATCGAGATGGACGTCTACCGGAGGATCCTCGCCGACGGCGGGACGCTCGCCCTGGGCACCGACTCCCCGCTCACCCCCGTCGGCCTCCACCTGCACCTGGGCCTGCGCGCCCTGCACCGCTACGCGGGCCTGACCCCGGCCCAGGCGCTGCGCACGGCCACGGTGGCCCCGGCCCGGCTGTTCGGCCTGGCGGACGACCTGGGCACCGTGGAGCCCGGCAAGCTGGCGGACCTGACCGTGGTCGAGGGCGACCCGTTCCGCGACTTCGCCGACCTGGTGCGCACCTCGTGGGTGATGCGCGACGGCGTGATCCACCGGAGCGCCGACCTGACGGGCGAGGCCGGGCGGGCTGCGGCGCCGGAGCGGCCGCCGGGCCGGGACGAGGACTGGTACGCGATCGGCGAGGCGCTGCGCCGCGACGGCTGCCGCGCCGCGCGGTGAGTCGCCCGCCGAGACCTCGGACAGCGGACCGGCGCGCCCTCGGACGGCGCCCGGGCCGCACCGAGGGGGAGGGCCCCGGTGCGGCCGACGAGCGCTGTGGGTCAGGCCTGCGGGGTGGTGAAGCGGTAGCCGGAGTCGATCAGTGAGGGAAGGAAGCGCGTGAGAGCGGCCACCGTCTGCGAACGGTCGCCTCCGCCGTCGTGGGTGAGCACGATCGCTCCCGGGCGCATCTCCTTCATGAGCCGTCCGAGGATCACGTCCGTCCCCGGCTCGGCCCAGTCCTCCGGGTCGACCGACCAGCCCATCGGCCGCATCCCGAGCTCCTTGCTCATCCTGAGCGTCCTCGGGGCCCAGTCCCCGCCCGGGGCCCGGAACCAGGTGGGCGCCGTGCCGGTGATCCCGCCGAGGAGTTCGGAGGTGCGCGTCAGCTCCTCCCGCACCTGGGCGTCGTCGGGAAGGTGGCGGAGGTCCGGGTGGCTCCAGGTGTGGTTTCCGATGTGGTGCCCCCGTGCCGCGATCTCCCGGACCAGGTCGGGACGGTCGGCCGCGTTCTCGCCGATCAGGAAGAACGTCGCCGGGATGCCGTGCCTCTCCAGCAGCGCCAGGACTTCGGGGGTGTGGCGCGGATGGGGTCCGTCGTCGATGGTGAGGGCCACCACCTTCCCCCCGTCGGCGAGTTCGAACAGCGGCCGGCTCTCCGCCTCGGTCAGCACCCTGGGGGCTTCCGGGGAGGCCTCGGCGGCCGAGGCGGCCTCGGTGCCTTCCGGCGCGGGTGCCGGGGCCACCGGCGGCGGCGGCCCGGCGTTCCCTCTCGGCTCGGTACCGGGCTCCCCGGCCCGCTGTGTTCTCCCGCACCCTGCGGCGCAGAGGACCGACAAGCCGGCCGCGGACAGGACCAGCCTTCGCGAGACAATATGACGATCTGACATTTTCTGGGTGTCCCCCGCACCCGACGCCCCCTCCCGACGTTCACCCCGAGGGACCCACACCACCACTCGGAAGGGCCCAGGGCCACCCGGTCAGCGGCACGGCGCCGGGAGGTCGTCGGTGCGAAGCCTCATCGGCACCGGTCAGTGGCACCCCTCCCGCTCGCCGTCGCGGCCCTCGACGACGACCGGATAGGGCACCCTGGTGCGCCGGTCCGGATCCACCGCCAGCCGCCCGCCGACCTGCGCCCGCGCCCCGCCCGGCTGGCGTCGTGCGGATTCCGGTCCGGCGTGCTGTTCCGGGGTCAGGACGACGACGTCGACCCCGTTCAGTGTCATCGTCCGGTGCTTCGCGGGCTTGGGCACGGTGGTTGGCCTTTCGGTTCAGGGGTGCGCCTGCCCAGTGGGCTGCGCGGCGGTTCGCGGCCCCACCGTGGCGCCCGGACCGTGATGGGCCTCGAAGCGCACCGTGGGCTCGAAGTTGGCGCGGCGGGCCGCTCGACGGAAGACGGTCAGGACGGCCGGCCCGACGACGAGCACGGCGGTCAGGGTGGTGACGGCTCGGCCGGTGTCCCAGCCGAGCGAAGTGGCGAGGTCGAAGAGCAGGTAGCGGTGCCACTGCTCGGTGAAGGGCAGGCCGGGAAGGTAGGCGATGGAGGAGTTCGGGTCGGTCGAGAACGGCCAGAAGGACAGGTTCAGCAGGAAGCCGAACAGATAGCCGGAGAAGGCCCCGTACACGGCCAGCATCGGCACCTCCACCCGGCGCCGCCGGGTCTTCGGCAGCAGGCCTGCGAGCATGCCGACGAAGGCGCAGCCGAACATCTGGTAGGGCATCCAGGGGCCGACTCCGCCGGTGAGCAGGGCGGAGGCGAACAGCGAGGTGCAGCCGAGGGTGAAGCCGAAGCCGGGGCCGAAGACGCGGCCGGCCAGGACGAGGGTGAAGAAGACCGTCTCCACGCCGGCGGTCCCGGCGCCGAGGGGTCGGAGCCCGGCGTTGACGGCGGACAGCACGCCGAGCATGGCGAGGGCCTTGGCGTCGATGCCGCCTGCGGAGATCTCGGCGATGACGACGGCGAGCACCAGGACGAGCAGCGCTCCGAAGATCAGCGGCGGGGCGTAGCTGGAGCCGAACTTCCCGGGCGCGACGACGAACGGCCAGGTGAAGGCCACGAGGCCGATGAAGGCGGCCAGGACGACGACGCGGGCCCGGCCGGGGATCCGGACGGCGGTCATCGGGTGGCCTCCGCCGATTCCAGGGCCGTCGCGACCTGCCGTGTCGTCAGATAGGCGAGTGGGGCGAGGATCTTGGCGGTCTGCGGGGCGAACGTGGGCGAGGCGACGATGACCTCGGCGGTCGGCCCGTCGGCGACGATCTCGCCGTCGGCCATCACCACGGCGCGGTCGGCGGCGGAGGCGACGAACTCGACGTCGTGGGTGGAGACGACGACGGTTCGGCCTTCGGCGGCGAGGGCGTCCACGATGCCGGTGAGCGCCTCCTTCGCGTGGTAGTCGAGCCCTCGGGTGGGTTCGTCCAGCAGCACGACCCGTGGTGCGGCGGACAGTTGGATCGCCAGGACGAGGGCCAGCTTCTGCCCCTCGGAGAGGTCCCGGGGGTGGGTGTCGTCCGCGATTCCGGGAGCCAGGCGGTCGAGGATCCGCCGTGCGCTCGGCCCGCCGGCGCCGTCGGCCTCGGCGTCGCTCTGGGCGAGTTCCTGGGCGACCGTCTCCAGGTACAGCAGGTCGGTCGGGGTCTGGGGGACGAGCCCGACCAGTTGCCGGGCCCGGGCGGCGGGCAGGCGCTTGGGGTCCGCGGCCGGGCCGCCCCCGGCTCCGGTGACCTTCACGCTGCCGCCCTGGCGGGGCCCGGAACCCTGGAGGGCCCACAGGAGCGAGGACTTGCCGGAGCCGTTGCGGCCCATCAGTGCCGTGACCTCGCCCGCGCGCAGTTCCAGCCGGACGTCCCGGACGGCGGCCACCGGCCCGTACCGCACGACCACCCCCTTCGCCTCCAGCACCGGTCCTCCCGCCACCGCTGCCCGGCGCGGCGGGGGAACCGGCACGCCCGTGAGCCGCTCCCGCAGCGGCCCGGCGGCCCGGCGGGCGTCCCGGACGGACAGCGGCAGCGGCCGCCATCCCGCCAGACGGCCGAGGTCGACGACGGGCGGCGCGATCGCGGTGTCCCGGAAGACCTCGGCGGGCGGCCCGTGCACGACCGTCCCGTCCCCGGGCAGGTAGGCGACCCGGTCGGCGTACTGGACGACCCGCTCCAGCCGGTGCTCGGCCAGCAGCACGGTGACGCCGAGGTCGTGGACCAGGCGGGTGATCGCGGCGAGCACCTCCTCGGCGGCGGTCGGGTCGAGCGCGGAGGTGGGCTCGTCCAGCACCAGGACGCGGGGGTGCGCCGTGAGGACGGATCCGATGGCGACGCGCTGCTGCTGACCGCCGGAGAGTTCGTGCAGGGCGCGGTGGCGCAGCTCGGCCAGGCCGAGCAGGTCCAGGGTCTCCTCGACGCGCTTGCGCATCACGTCCGGCGGAATCGCCAACTGCTCCATGACGTAGGCCAGTTCCTCCTCCACCGTGTCGGTGGTGAAGCCGGCCAGCGGGTCCTGCCCGACCACGCCCACCACATCGGCGAGTTCGCGCGGGGGGTGGTGGGCGGTGTCACGGCCGTCCACGGTGACCCGGCCGCGCAGGGTGCCGCCGGTGAAGTGCGGGACGAGGCCGTTGACGGCGCCGAGCAGGGTGGACTTGCCGACGCTGGTGCGGCCGACCACCAGGCAGAGTTCGCCCTCCGGGATGTGCAGGTCGATGTCGCGCAGGACGGGCGTGGTCTCGCCGTCGTACACCACGCCGACCCGGTCGAATCGGATCACGTGCTCACCTCGGAGGTCGTGCGGTCGGTGGTGGCGGCGTCGGGGCGCGTGGCCGGGCGCGGCCCCGGCACGACGGCGGGTCCGGCGGTCCGGCCGGGCGGCGGCGAGACGATCCCGGCCGCACCCGCCAGAAGCAGGGCGAGCACCGGGACGAGCGGCAGCGTCGGCCAGGCCAGCGGGTACAGGGAGGGGTTGAGGTCGGTGGCGTCGTAGCCGACGGTGGCGAACAGCAGCACGGCGGCGGTCACACCGCAGCCGGCCACGCCCCACTCGGCGGCCCGCCAGCGGTCCGGCCGGTAGGTGGTGCGCCGCACCCTCCGCCCGCCGAGCAGCAGGCCCGCCACACAGAGCACGGCGCCCGCGAGGAAGGCGGGCAGACCGAGCGCGGCCGGGGCGGTTCCGTCCAGCAGCCCGTACACCCCGGCGCACAGGCCGCACATGCCGAGCAGCATCAGCGCGCCGGTGAGCCGGCGGGAGCGGCGCGAGGCGGTGCCGGCGCGCCCGTAGCCGCGCGAGTCCATCGCGGCCGCGAGGCTGAGCGAACGCTCCAGCGCGTCCTCCAGGACCGGTACCACGATGCTGCGCAGCGCACGAACTCCCTTGCGCCGCCCGGCACGCAACCGCCGTGCCCGGGCGACCCGTTGGACGCTCTGCACCAGCTGGGGCGCGACGCTCAGGGCGACCGTCACGGCGACGCCCAGCTCGTACAGCGCGCCCGGCAGTACCCGCAGCGCCCGTTTGGGGTTGGCGAGGGTGTTGGCGGCGCCGATGCAGCAGATCAGGCAGGCCAGCCGCAGCCCGTCGAAGGCCGCGGAGAGCGTGGCCTCCAGCGAGACCGGGCCGCCGATCCGGATGCCCGCGTACCAGTCGGGGGTGGGGATGTGCGGCAGGGAGAAGAGCAGGTGGTCGTGCGGGGTGATGCCGGTGGCGAAGACGCACCGGAAGACCACCCGGATCGCCACCACCGCCAGGGCCACCCACAGGTAGTAGGTGAACCCGCGGGCCCACGGGGCCTCGCTGCGGCGGGCGGTGACCACGTAGCCGAGCACGGCGAGGACGAGCAGGAGCAGCAGCGGGTTGGTGGTGCGGCTGGCCGCCGTCGCCAGCGCGAGCGCCCAGGCCCACCAGGCCAGCGGGTGGAGGTCGCGCGGGACACGCCGGTCCCCCGCGCCCCGCCCGGGGGCGCGCCGCGGGGCTCCGGGCGCGCGTTCGTCGAGCGTGCTCACCGGATCACTCGGCCCCTCGGCGGCGACGCCGCGCGGCCACCACCGTGGCCACGCCCAGCACCACGACGAGGACGGACCCGAGCACGGCGGGAACCATCGACCCGGAGTCGTGCGGGGCGTCGGCCACCGGGTTGGCGTCCACCACCCCGCCTGGCACTGCGGGGGTGGATGTCGGCGCGGTCGCGGCCGTGGCCGCCTGCGACGTCGGCTGGTCACTCGGGGTGTCCGTCGGCGGGGCGGTGGGCGGTTCGGCCGGCACCGGCGTGGCCTCGGGCGCGCCCGGCGGGGTGATGCCGTCCTCGGGGGTGGCGGCGGGGTCCGTCCCCGGGGTCGCGGCGGGCGCCGGTGGACGGGCTCCGCCGGGCTGGGGTGCGGCGGGGGCCGGGGCTCGGCCGGCCCCCGAGCCGCCGGTGGTGCCGGTACCGCCCGTGCCGCCGTTCGAGCCGGAGCCGCTGCCGCCGGTCGTACCGGTGGCACCCGCTCCGCCGGAGCCGCCCGTCGTGCCCTGGCCGGGGTCGGCCGGCTGCCCACCCGGGCTGGAGTTGTGGGCCCGGACGCTGTCCGGCGAGAACGTCGGACGCCCCTCGGTGCCCTCGATGTCGGTGCCGCCGAAGATCCACAGGTCGACGCTTCCGGGCTTCGGCTGGTAGAGCATCGCGCCGAGCTGGCTGTAGGACCATTCGTTCTGGCCCGGATCGGCGTGCCAGTACGACCAGTACGCGGTGGCCGGAGGCGTCAGGACGCACTTCTCCTGCTCCGGGGTCGGGTACTGCTTGCCGCCCTGGAAGCCGCTGTAGCCGATCCGGCAGATGAACGCCGGGCCGTCGTGCCCGGTGCCGGTGGTCTTCCAGCCGCCCTGGTTGAGCAGGGTGTACCCGGTGGTGGGGGTGGTCCCGCAGGAACGCAGCAGCGGCCCGCCCCACTTGCCGAAGTCCACGGCGAGTACGACCCCGGAGGTGGTGGTGCACTGATCGATCGGCAGTGGCGCCGCGGTGGCCGGGGCCGCGCCCACGGCGACGCCGCCGAACGCGAGCGCGGAGGTCAGCACCGCCGCCCCGGACAGCCGCGCGAGCCGCTCACCGGGTCCCCGGCTCACCGGTGACGCCCCGGGGCGGCCGCGGTGCGGCGACGGGCGACGATGACGGCTGCGGCGCCGAGCGCGGTCAGCACACCGGCACCCGCCGTCAGCGCCAGTGCCTGGGTTCCGGTACCGGCCAGGTCGCCCGAACCGGTCCGCGCCGGTACGCCCCCGGCTGTAGCGACACCGCCACCCGTCGGGGCGTCGATGCCACCGGACGACGGGGTGTCGGTGGCCTGGGCCGGCGCGGTCGTGCCGGGCGAGCCCGTCGGGGTGGTGGTCGGCGTCCCGGTGGGCGTCGTCGTGCCTCCGAGGTCGCGGGACAGCGTGCCGAAGGAGATGCCGGTGGCACCGCCGAGCACCTGTGTGGACGCCCTGACGTCCGAACCCCGCTGCCCGGCGGACGCGACGTTGAACCCTCCGTCGCCGTTCTGCTGCCCGGCGAGGAAGTCGAGCGCCTTGGCGATCTGTTCACCGTAGGCGGCCTTGCGCAGCGTCATGCCCTGGACGGCCAGCGCGGCCGAGTTGGTGGAGTCGCCGGCCGCACCGGGGAAGCCGCCGTCGGGCAGTTGCCGCGAGGCGAGCCAGCCGAGTCCCTTGTCGACCGCCTGGGCGGCCTCGTCCCCGGGGACGAGGGCGAGAGCCATGACGGCGATCGCCGTGCTGTCCACGTCGGAGTCGCCGGTGGCGGGGATCAGGCTCGGCCAGGAGCCGTCCGGGTGCTGGAGGCCCTTCAGGTAGCCGATCGCGGGAGCCGCGCTGGTCGTCTCCCCGGCCCGGAGCTGGGCCATGACGGCGAGCGCCTGGGAGAACACCGAGGTGGCGTAGGTGTAGTTGCCCGGGGCGGCGCAGCCGGTGGTCGCGTCGGCCTTGGTGCACACCATCGCGGCGAGCGCGGCGATCAGGTCGTGGCCGCCGAAGGCGCGCGGGTCGCGGCCGACGACCTCGGCGAGCAGCGCCTCCTTCCCGATGGACCCGCCGCCGGCGTACTCGGTGCCGATCGCGGTCCAGTCGTTGACGGTGCGTTCGCTCGCGTCCTTGCCCCGCTGGTCCAGGAAGTCGACGATCCCGCGCAGCGCGGCGTCGTCGGTGCCGGTGGCGGCGAGGGCGTAGGCGCCGTCGAGGGTGAGGCCGAAGTCGGCGAAGGCCGGGAACCCCTCGTAGTAGTGACCGTCGATCAGGCGGGACGGGTCGGTGAGGTAGGCGCCGCCCTTGGCCGCGTCGGGCTTCCTCCCCGCCGGCGGGGTCGGCGTGGAAGTCGCGCCGTTCGGATCGTGCCAGACGCTGGTGAGGTCGGTGCCGGTCAGGGCCAGGACGGCCTGCTCGGTGGCGGCGGCGTCCGGGTCGGTGGTCGACGCGTCCGGGCCGAAGCCGCCGTCCTTGTCCTGGCGGGCGGCGAGCCAGGCGGTGGCGGCGGCCCTGCGGCCACCCTGGCCGGTGGCCCGGAAGGCCTGGGCGGCGCTCGCGGTGCTGATGGTGTCGCCGGGGGCGCCGACGTACGGGGGGAGGGAGCCGTCGGGCTGCTGGCTCGCCGCGAGCTGGTCGGCGGCCTTCTCGGCGGCCGCTTCGTAGCCGGGGGCCGTGCGCAGGGCGAGGACCGCGAGGCCGGTGGTGACCGGATCGGATTCGCAGTGCTCACCGGCGATGATCATCGATCCGGCCATCCCGCCGTCGGCGCACTGGAGCGTCGTGAACCGGGCGAGCGCCGGGGCGGGCGAAGCGACACCGGCGCGCTGGAGCGCGATGACGCCGAGGGACTGTGCCCAGGGCGAGGACGCGCCGAGGAAGTCCCCGGCGGCGGTGCACTTGCCGTTCTCTCCCGCCCCTGCGCAGACGTGGTCGGTGAGCACGGAGACCAGGTCCCGCCCGCCGAAGGTGCGGGGGTCGCGACCGGTGCTCTCGGCGACGAGGGCCAGGAGGGCGGCGGCCCGCGTGTCCGGTGTGCCGGTCGGCCCGTCGGGGCGCAGGAACGCGTCGGTATGGGCGTCGAGGAAGGCGACCACCTTGCGCAGCGCCGGGTCCTGCGTCCCCGCGGCGGCGAGCGCGATGGCCGTGAGAGCGGTCCGGGGGTAGTCCGGCCCCGGGGCGGCCCAGTTCTCCATGTGGTCGCCGCCGACGAGTTGACCGGCCAGCCAGGCCGTGGCGGCGGCCGGGTCACCGGTGGCGGAGGGCCCGGTGGGGCTCGCCGTCGGGGTCGGGGTCGCCGAGGGCGACGCGGAGGGCGAGGGGCCGCCGTTCTTGGCGCGGACGGAGTCCGGGGTGAAGCTCGGCGCCCCGCTGGTGCCACCGATGTCCGTGCCGCCGTAGACCCAGGCCTCGACCTCGCCGGGCTTGGGCTTCTGCGTGCCGGCGCCGAACCGGCTGTAGGACCAGGTCTGTTGGCCGGGTTCGGCGATCCAGTACGACCAGTACGCGGTGGCCTGCGGGGTGTTGACGCACGGCTCCTCGGCCGGTGTCGGGTACTGGACACCGCCGTTGAAGGTCCCGGTCCCGAGCCGGCAGATGAAGGCGGGCCCGTCGTGTTCGGTTCCGGCAGTGGTGAAACCGGCGTTGTGCAGGAGGTTCATGCCCGTCGTGGGGTGGGCGTCGCAGCCCCGGGCGACGCCGCCGCCCCAGTGGGTGAAGTCGACGGCGACGATCGCGCCCGTCGTCGCCGTGCACTCCTCGATCGGGTCGGCCGCCGCGGTTCCGGGGTGCCCGAGCAGGACCGTGCCGCAGGCGGCGACCGCGACGGTGCCGGCGATCACCAGGGAGGCGAGGTCCCGGTTTCTGTGACGTGTGCGATTGCTGCTGACCCTCACGACGGCTCCCTGGTCGGTCGACACGGGAGGCGACGGCGCAGCCCACGGCGCCCCGGGAAGGGGCTGCCAAGACCGCGTCGTAGTCCGCGACGACGCAAGTGCTCTGTGAACAGACCCCCGGTCCAGGCATTCCGGCTCACCCACCCTCAGGTGGGTCCACGGTTGCGGGTCAGCGCCGGAGTCGGACCGGCTTCCCCTGAATGCCGAGGGCAAAAAACCGGTTCATCAGACCACGCTGTCCGACAGGGAGTCAATGGGGCGTCAGGTCGCTCACATCACCTCGCCGGACGACGGAACCTGCGGTAGCGTCCGCTGTGGCCGAGTGGGGGAACCCGGTGCGAATCCGGGGCTGACGCGCAGCGGTGTGGGGTGGCGATCGTGCCGTCCCGAGCCCGAATGCCCGCCCGGCCGTGCACCATGGCGAAAGCCGGCCCACGCGATCCGGGCGGCGACCGCTCCGGCAGTCGCGTGCCCCGAGTGGACGCGGGAACTCCGGGGCAGGGTCGGCGCCCGCCACCCCAAGGAGCCTGTCCCGTGCCCCTCCTCACCCCGTCCCGCACCGCCTCGACGACCACCGTCGCGCTGGCGGCCGCTGCCCTGCTTCTCTCCGCCGTCCCCGCCCACGCGACGGCCACCCCGGCCCAGATAGCCACGTCCAAGAGCACCGGCGTCACGTACCTGAAGTCCCTCCAGGCCGCCGACGGCAGCTACGTCACCGGCGGCGGGCTCTCCAACGAGTGGGCCTTCAGCGCGCTCGCCGCCGCCGGAACGGCCGCCGCCGACGTCACCCCCGGCGGGGACACCGGCAAGAACGCCCGCCTCGTCTACCGCAACCAGCTCGCCGCCCCCGGCTGGCCCGGCACCTCGCCCGTGGCCACGGACTACGAGCGCGGCATCCTCAACGCCTACGCCGCGGGCATCGACCCCGCCCGCGTCGGCCCCGGCCGCAACCTCCTCGCCGACCTCTCCGCCTACTGGCAGACCACCGAACCCGGTTACTACGGCCCGTCCGCCAACTTCAACGGCACCGTCTTCGGTCTGCTCGCGCTGGCCGGGGCGAAGACCCAAGCCGGCGCCCAGCGCGCCCCGCAGCCCCTGCTCGATGTCTCCGTCACGGCGGTGCGCGCCAACCAGCACAACGACGGCGGCTGGAACTACGGCAAGGCCGCGGGCGACCCGACGGCGCTCGCCCAGGGCAGCGACATCGACATGACCGGCGCCGCCATGGCCTCCCTGTGCGCGGGCGGCGTGCCCAACACCGACTCGGCGATCGTCGCCGCCAAGAACTTCCTCAAGGGCAAGCTCGCCTCCTCCGGCGCCTTCAACGCCATGTTCGGCGTGAACACCGACTCCAACGGCTGGGCCGTGTCCGGCCTCAACGCCTGCGGCATCAACCCCCAAGGCACCGACTTCACCAGCGGCACCGGCAAGACCCCGGTCGACTTCCTCATCGCCCAGCAGTTCAAGCCCGGCGGCGGCTTCAAGTACCTGCCCACCGACACCAGCCCGTCGCCCTACGCCTCCGTCGACGGCCTGCGCGCCGTCGCCGGCGCCGGGTTCACCGCCACCCCGCCCGCACCGACCACCGCGGGAGAACCGGCCTGGGCCGCCACCACCGGCTTCACCGCCGGCACGGCCGCCCGGCTCTCCCTCGTCGTCGACGACGGCACCGGCGCCCTCAAGGTCTGTGCCGTCACCCTCACCCCGACCGGCACCACCACGACCCTCGGCGACGTCCTCGACGCGGCGGCCACCGCGACCCCGAGCGGCTGCGTCACCTCCGTCACCCCGTCCACCGGCGGTGGGACCGTCACCGCGCTCAACGGCACGGCCAACAGCGGCTCCTCCACCTGGAAGGTCAGCCTCGACGGCGCCACCGCCACCGCCGCCACCCGGGCCGCCACCGTCCACCTCGGCGACACCGTCTCGCTGCGCTACGGCAGCTGACCGCGCGGGCCGGAACGTCCGGCGGCGCCGATCGTCCCGCGACGCCCGGGTCCCGGCAC
>NZ_JBHUAF010000042.1:0-34348 GCF_042789895.1 Kitasatospora sp. NPDC056783 | reverse complement strand
CCTCCGGTCGGCGGGCCCACGGGTTGACGACGGGTCAGCCGGCCGAGTCAGGGGACCCGTCGAAGCGGGGACAGTTCGCGGGCGGGGTGGATGACGGGGCGGACGGCCTCGGTGAGTGCTGCGCCGTGCTCGACGGCCACCCTGGTGTAGGCCTTGCCGGGGTTGTCCTGGCCGCCGCGGGCCACGCGGATGTAGGCGGGGTGCACGGTCTCCATGGCGACGAGGTCGTCGAGCCGGCTGACCGACACCAGCTCCCGGGCGCGCGCGGCGTCCAGCGCACCGCGGCGCAGCAGCCGTCAACGGATACCGATGCTGTTCAATCCGTTCGACCGGTACCGCGTACGCACTTGAACGGGATTCCGGAAAGATGTGGAGCGGGAACACGAAAGGCCGTGCCTCACTGCCGGGAAGGGCAGTGGGGCACGCGTGAAAGGGTTTTGCGAGTGCCGGGAATTCAGACTCCGGTGGTGCCGTCGATTCCCTCGCGGAGGAAGTCGGCGTGTCCGTTGTGCCGGGCGTATTCGTGGATCATGTGGAGCAGCACCCAGCGGAGCGAGACATCGAGACCGCGGCGACGCTCGTGGACGACGAGCTCCAGGGAGCCGGCCTGCCTCTCGATGCGGCGGGCATGCTCGACCTCGGCCTGCCAGGCGGCGAATGCCGCAGGCACGCTCGCGTCGTCGGCCTCGTAGGCCGTCTGGAAGTTGAAGTCTTCGGACCACACCAGCGGAATGTCCTGCCCATCGACCACCCGGCGGAACCAGGACCGCTCCACTTCGGCCATGTGCCGGACCAGGCCCAGCAGGGTGAGGGTGGAGGGTGGCATGGAGCGTGTGCGGAGCTGGTCGTCGGACAGGCCGGCACACTTCAGTTCGAGGGTCTGCCGGTGGAATTCCAGGTGGGCGCGGAGCATCTCGCGCTCGTCGGCGACGGTGGGCGGAGAAGGCCGTTCGATAGTCACGGCCGGATCCTCTCATCCGGATGGCAGGACCGGTTCAGGCTGCTACCTCCAGCAGACCGATCCTGGCCAGTCCCTGCGCGGTACAGGTGGCCCGCTCGGCGGGGACCCCGGGAAACACGTTGGCGGCGGCGATCTGTTCGCCCATCGTGAGGTCCGCCAGGCTGACGGCCACCGGCTCGGGCACGGCGATCCGATGCCCGTTGACGGTGAGCCGGACCCGTCCGCGGTCGGGAGTGCCGAATTCGACGGTGGCGGCGGTGCGGCGCATCGGCGTGTCCGGTTCCAGGGCGTCGAGGCGGGCGGTGGTCCGGAAGGTGTTTCCCGCGGAGTTTCCGGGCATCCGGCGGCCGAGTTCGGCCAGGCGGTCCGGTTCCGGCCCGGGGCGAGGGCGGCCAGCCGCTGGGCGACGGCTCGCAGCGTCTCGGTGAACAGCGTCTCGGTGCCGACCGCACGGTCCGCACCGATGAACGGGAACTCGTGAACTCCGGGTCCCGGACCAGTTCCTCGAAGGTCTGCTTCAGCAGGTCCTTCCACATCCGGGGGCGGATCATGATGGAGAGGTGAACCGAGGCCTGCTCCTCGGCGGCGGCGGCATACGGGGTGTCGTAGGGCAGGTAGAGCACGTCGCCGGGTTCCAGCAGAACGTCGATGACCGGCTCGCCCAGCTGCTCGGCGGTGTACGAGGCCTCCTCACCGCGGCGTATCTCGGCCGGGTCACCTCCGTCGTCATGCTCAGCATGGTCGGTCTCGCCCCCCTCAGTTACCCGCTGGTCGGTGCCGCCATCGGAGTCTGGGGCGCCGCCCCGGTGTTCGTCGGCTGCGGAATCTTCGCCAGCCTGGGCGTGGCCATCGCCCTGGCCTCCAGCGCGGTGCGCCACGCCGAACTGCCCCGGCAGCGGCCAGGCGTGACCGCCTGAGCAACCCAATCTCAGCCCCGGTGACCCCAGCCCTGTTCGATTCCTGACCTGGTCAAACACTGCCCGGAAGCTTGCAAACAGGCACCCAGCGGACACGGCAGAACTCCTACTGTCCCTTGGCACGGCCCTCGGCGAGGGGGCACTGTCTGGTGACGGTGACCGGCATTCACCTGAACAGGTGGTTTGAACATGCCGTGATCCAGTGCGCGTGGTCCGCACCGCACACTCGACGAGCAGCCCCCGGCTAGGGTGGCCGTCGTTTTCAGCGGCACGTGAAGGGATTCGAATGATGCACGGGATCCGCCTCGCCCTCTCAGGGGTGCTGGCAACCGGCGCGGTGTTAGTGGCAGGGCCGTCCGCCGGGGCAGTGGACGGGCCCGCCCCGGCAGTGAAGATCGTGGCCTCCGCCTGGTCGCAGGACGGGTGGATCGCCAAGGCCACCTGTCCCAGCGGCTACGGCCTGGTCGGCGGTGGCCAGGACGCCAACCTCTACGCCAACGCGACCTTCAAGACGGTCGTCGACAGCGTCGAGGCCAACGGGCCCGACCCGAGCACCGTCAACACCTGGATGGTCCAGGCCAGCAGGGGCCAGGCCCGCGCCTTCGCCGTGTGTGCCCAGGGCGCGCCCGTGCCCACCGTCGTCGCCTCCGACTGGTCCCAGGCCGGATGGATCGCCAAGGCCACCTGCCCGGCGGGCCAGCGTCTGATCGGCGGCGGCCGGGACAGCCGGCTGGAGACACTGATCAACGGGGACGTCAACGACGACATCGAACTCAACGCCCCCGACGCGACCGTCTCCGACACCTGGTCCGCGCAGGCCAAGAAGGGCCAGGCACGCGCGATGGCCCTGTGTGCCGCCGGAGCCCCCGCGCTGACCATCGTCGCCTCCGACTGGTCCCAGGCCGGATGGATCGCCAAGGCCACCTGCCCCAGTGGCTACGGCCTGGTCGGCGGCGGCCAGGACGCCCGCATCGGAACCAACTTCACCGGCGCGCTCAGCGACGGCGTCGAGGCCAACGGGCCCGCCCCCGACAGCGCCAACACCTGGATGGTCCAGGCCAAGAGCGGCCAGACCCGCGCCTACGCCATGTGCGCCCAGGGCGCGCCCGTGCCCACCGTCGTCGCCTCCGACTGGTCCCAGAAGGGCCAGGTGGCCCGCGCCACTTGCCCCCAGGGCACACAGATCGCAGGCGGCGGACGGGACAGCCGTCTGGGCCTCGACGGCTTCGGCGCCATCGACGACGAGATCGAGCTGGACGCCCCCGACCCGCAGAACGCCAACTCCTGGACAACCCGCTCCCACATCGGCCAGAGCCGCGCCCTGGTCATGTGCAGGGCCTGACCAAGCCCACCCTCCGCCCCTCCGTGACACCACTCCGTAAACAGGAGCGGCGCCGCAGAGGGGCGTTCCGGTGTGGAGGCGTAGCCGGCCGAGGTACAGCCGCACACCGGACGGATGCGGATGCGGCTTCCTCCGTCGGCCACTCGCGGTTCGCCCAGAGCCGCCCCCCTGGGCGAACCGACCGAGCGACAGAGCAGAAGGCCACATGATCCGCCGGGCAGGAGTCGAGGAGCGCCATCGGCTCGCGGCCCTCGACATTGATCATCTGGTTCCGCGCTCGGGCCCTGGAACGGCGACCACGAGACCACGGGGCAGGGCCTGAACGAGGAGCGGCTGGCCGAGTCCGCCCGGCTGGAGGACGAACGGCAGGCCTCCCACACCGTATGGGCCCACGAGCACTGGTCCACACTCCCCGGCGAGGACCGCGCCGCCGTCCGCTCCCACGACGCCGATCCGCGCTCCCGCGGCACGGCTCGACAGGTCGCGGATGGCGTCGATCTCCCCAGCCCCATCCTCGCCGACCTGACCGGCATGCACCCGCCACACCGCGATCCGCTGGGTCGCCTACGCCCCATGCGACTGGGCCGAGTACCTCGCCGCCCGCGCCGAGGACAAGGCCGAGCAGGAGAGGAAGGTGCACTGACAGAACCACTGATCACTGGCAGGTGACCGATGCCAGAGGCCTCTCCCCATACGGATATTGATCATCGACGAGGCCCACCGTGGTGATCCGTTCCCACAGTGCTTCTCTCACCGCTGGAGTGACGAGACAGCTCCCGCCGACAGGAGTCGACCATGAATCAGGTCTCGCGGCAGCCGGTCCAGAACAACGGCTACGACCGCAGCGCTGCGTGCGCGGGCGGCATGCACTCCCACTGCCACAGCCAGTGTTCCTGCTCCTGCCACCGCTGATCCACAGACTGATCTCGGCCCCGCTGGCTGCTGCCGGCGGGACCTACTCGTCCTCGGCGACGGGGATGCTGTCCGGGGCCCCACGGGAAGGAGCGGGATGCCGCTTCTCGTCGAAGATCGCCGGCTCGACCTCGTACGGCACGGCCCCAAACGGCCGCGTCTGGAGGGCACGAACGTCGCGGTGCACCAAGTCAGTTCGGAGGTTGCTCCCAGCCGAAGCCGAGCAGGAACGAGCAAAGGCCATTGCCGACGATCGGATTGCCGCTGCTGTCCCACACAGTGGCCTGCGCATCAGGCTTCAGCAACCTGCACGTTGCGGAGCCCTTATCTGCGGGTTCGCCGTCACCGTGCCCCCAGGTAGTGCTGCCGTAGTCGGTCATTGGCGACATGAGGTCGGCGCAGGCCTGTTCGGCGCCGCTTCCAGCGACCTGGATGGAGAGGCTGTTGCCGTCGGACACGAGCCAGCACCCGGAGTTCTGCGTAGCGTTTCGGATGATGGCTGCGCCTCCGCCGATGAGCACGACCAGGCTGATGCCCGCGGCAACCCAGCCGATTGGTGGGATCTTCTTGCGCCAGGGCTGGGTGGGACCGGCAGGTGACTGGCCCGGGTAGTACGGGGGCGGTGGTGGTGTCTGCCCGGGTGTGGTCACAGCGGATCCCCTTGTGTGCTTCCTGCGGAGGCGGTCAACATAGCGCACCCGCCGGGCGGTTCACGAGGCTCTGGGACTGGGTCACCGCTGCCGTTCCGGAACCCGCGCCCGTGGCCGCCAGCGTGTTCGGGGATCCCGCCGGAGAGGAGGGAGTACTGCACGGTTGGAACGACCCCCGGGGGAAGCCCCGTTCTCGTATGAACCAGCAGCAGGACGAACGCTCCCGCATCCGTGAGGCCATCGACCGGCTCATGGCAGGCCAGGCCACGCGCTCCGACGGCAGCCTCACCGTCGTCGCCCTGGCCATCGAGGCAGACGTCCACCGGATGGCCCTGCAGAAGCGGCATGCTGACCTCAAGGAGACCTTCTACGCCAGGGCCCGCGCTGAGACACACCAGCCGCCCGAAGCCGAGAAGCGCCTGCGCAAGGACGTCGCGCGACTCAAGGCGAACCCGAAGGCAACCCGGGATTCCGAAGCCCGGGCATGGCACCGCGCCGAACAGATCGTCCTGGCCGCCGCCGTCCTGACACGGCAAGACCAGAACGCGCCTCGGAAGCTGCCGGAGAATGTCATCCCGATGCCCGGGACAGACCCCCGATAGAAACAACCCCCGTGACCGCTGCTCAGCTACAACTGCCGGCGTACACGAGCAAGTACTCAGGCGGGTACACGTTGCTTTCGCCGCCCCCGTCTACCATCCAGATCACTGAGGTGTTTCCCGGCCGCCATCACACCCCGCGCGTCAGGGCCAGGCTCCGGCGGCGGCGATCCGTTTGGGTGCAGGGCAAGTGGTGTGGTGTTCAGCGGGGCAGTGTGACCAGGCATGTCTCGTACGCAAGGATGACGAGTTGCACCCGGTCGCGGGCGTCGAGCTTGGCGAGCAGCCGTGTCACGTAGGTCTTGACGGTGGCTACGCTGATGACCAGTTCGGCGGCTATCTCGGTGTTGGACAGGCCGCGCCCGACGAGGGTGAGGATCTCGCGCTCCCGGTCGGTGATGCCGCCGATCCTCCGGGGCGCGGGAGCAAGGGTGGATCGGGTGGGCTCGGGCCGTCCGGCGAACTCGGCGATCAGCCGGCGGGTGACGCTCGGCGCGATGAGGGCGTCCCCGGCGGCGACTACCCGGATCGCGGCGAGGATGTCGTCCAGTGCCATGTCCTTGACCAGGAAGCCGGAGGCCCCGGCGCGCAGCGTGGCGTAGACGTGATCGTCGTCGTCGAAGGTGGTCAGCACGACCACGCGCGGTTCTCCCGGGCCCACGGTGACCAGGCGGGTGGCCTCGATCCCGTCCATGCCGGGCATGCGGATGTCCATCACCACCACGTCCGGGTGGAGTTCCTCGGCCAGCCGGACCGCCTCGGCACCGGTTCCGGCTTCCCCGACGACTTCGATGTCGGGCGTGCCGGAGATGACCATCTCCAGGGCGGCTCGCACCAGCGGTTGGTCATCGACCAGCATGACGCGGATGCTCATTGCGCTCCTCCTGCCATGGGTATCCGGACCGAGACTCGGAAGCCGCCGCTGGGCCGGGGGCCGGCGTGGAACTCTCCGTGCAGCAGGGTGACCCGCTCGCGCAGTCCGGTGAGGCCGTAGCCACTGCCCGGGGTCGTGCCGTGGCCGCGGCCCTGGTCGGTGATCTCGATGGCCACCTCTTCGTTCTTCCGGCAGTCGATGGACACCTGGCAGGAGGTGGCTTCGGCGTGACGCACCACGTTGGCGATCGACTCCTGGATGATGCGGAAGGTCGCCAGGTCGACGTCCGGCGGCAGCGGGCGCCGCTTGCCCTGCCACCGGACGTCGACCCGGACGCCCGCTGCGGTCGTTGCGGCGGCCAGCCGGTCGAGGTCGGCCAGGCCTGGCGGCCGGTGCAGCGGGGTGGTCTCGGTACCGCTGTCCTGATCGGTCTGGCGCAGCGCGCCGAGCATCCGCCGCAGGCCCGACAGGGTCTCCCGCCCGGCGGTCTCGATTTCGGCCAGCGCGTCGCGGGCCCGGTCCGGCCGGCTGTCGATGATCCGTCGCGCCGCACCGGCCTGCAGGGCGACGATGCCGATGCTGTGCGCCACTGTGTCGTGCATCTCCCGTGCGATCCGCAGCCGTTCGGCGGTGACCGCCTGTGCGGCCAGCTGGGCACTCATCACTTCGGTGTGCTCGCGGGACTGGCGTATCGACCGGCCTACCAGCCAGGCGATGACGGCCGCCAGGACGCCCTCGTCCGAGACGCCGATGTGCGGCAGGCTGGTGGTCAGCTGGAAATGTTCGACGACGAACACGGTCCCCGGCGCCGGAGCACCGTCGTACGTGGCGGTCGTCAACCCCACGGTGTTGTCGGGCACCATGCCCAGGTGCGTGATCAGCACGACCAGCACAAGGGCCAGGGCGGCACGCGAGGTCCGGTAGGGCTGGGCGGCCGTGACCAGACAGAGCGCGACGTCGACCGCCAGGAGCGCGGTCAGTGGCAGCTGAATGTTCGCGCGCGTCGCGTCCGTCACCGCGAGCGTGGCGACGATCAGCAGGGCGATCGACAGCAGTGGCCGACGGCGAAGCAGGGCGGCGGCGCCGAACACGACGAGGGACGCGGCGATGAGGAACGCCCAGTCCCGGTGCCCGGCGGTGCCACCCGCGTGGGAGATGGGGTGGTCCGGCTTCCCGCCCAGTACGACCGAGGGGTACGCGACCGACACGCACCAGGCCAGGGCCGTCCATGCGCCCGGTGGCACGGGCTTGAGCAGGGCCAGGGTCGGCGTCACGGACATGTGGTGATCGTAACCGGGTGCCCTCCCGCGGGCATCGGACCACGGTTGTACAACCAGGGTCGACGGGTGCCGCGACGGAGTGTCAGTTCTGGTCCGATGCCCGCCCGGCCCCGACCCGGGCACCGTTGAAGGCGTGATCGAAGTCCACGAGCTGACGAAGCGCTACGGCAAGAAGCCGGCGGTCAACAATCTGAGCTTCACCGTGACTCCCGGTTACGTCACCGGGTTCCTCGGCCCCAACGGGGCTGGCAAGAGCACCGCACTGCGGCTGATTCTCGGTCTGCACACCCCCACCAGCGGGTTCGTCACCATCGACGGCCGCTCGTTCCGCTCCCTCGGGATCCCTCTCGCCCCAGCACCCCCATTTTCCGGAAGGGCCTGTCACAGCGATGACTCTGGCAGAGACCGCGGGCCTTGTCGCCCTCGCCGGACGAGGGCCGCGAAGGCGACGACCACCAGCCGCTCGGGCGCCGTCCGTCCCGTTGAGCGGGTGCGAGACCGCAGTAGCGGGTCTGTGGAGAAAGGCGGCCGGGCCCGCCAGCTCTGCAGCCGCGCCCGGCGGTCACCGTGAACTGATCGAGGGACTCCTCAGGGAGACGAGGCCGTCGGATACGAATTCGGCGGCTTCGTTCCTGCTACGGCGTCAGCCCACCGGCACCGGGTTCGCCTCTGCTGGTCGGGCGGCATCGAGCAGGTTGGAGCCTGCTCGATGTCGCGTGTGCCACGGTCGGACTTCGCCGAGACGACTCCTGCCCATCGAACTACACTGCGACCCACCGGACTTCGTCGACACGGGACACGAGGAAGCGCTGCCGGGTAGCGCCGCGGGTTGAGTTCAGTCACCGGCCACGGCGCCGGCCCCGCCTCCCGACGCTGGTGGAACACCACCAGCCGCCGAACTGATCGCCCCGCAGCTGAAGAGCGAGAGGACCCGGCGACCCGGGAAGCGGCGGCCGCCATCCCGGGGCGGTAGCCGCCTGGCCCGGCTCAGCGAAGTTCGACCGCGTACTCCTGGTTCTGGGCCCGGCTCTAGGATCTGCGGCATGGCAACACGACTCGTGCAGATCAACATGAAGGCCCAGGACGACGCCGCGCTCGGCCGGTTCTGGGCGGAGGCGCTCGACTGGGGTGTCGACAGCGAGGGACCCGGCGTGACCAACCTCGAACCGGTCGGCTTCGCCTACCCCGACCCCGCGGCCGTCTGCATCGACCTCGTCGCCCGCCCGGAACCCAAGACGGTGAAGAACCGGGTGCACCTCGACCTGGCCACCACCTCGACGGCCCGTCAGGCGGAGCTGGTCGCGCGCCTGAAGGACCTCGGCGCGACAATCGCCGACGTGGGGCAGGGCGACGTCCCCTGGACGGTCATGGCCGACCCCAACACACAGAACTGGCAGTTCTGGAGTGTGAGCCGTGGCAGCAGCGTCGACCCTGGTCAGGAACCCCGAGGCAGTCCCCGGGCAAGCCCCGGTCCCCACATGGGACATGGATACCCGCAACCTGCTGGCCGGGACGGTGTTCGCCGAGACCCTACGGGGCGTCCGGTGCGTTCGCCTCTCGGTTCTGACCGACGAGACCACCAGCCCCGAGCGTCAGCGTGACGCATGCAACCACGTAGCCGGCGAACTGCGGGTCAGTTTCGGAGAGGGTGACACGCTCCGGGAAGCCGTCGACTTGGACGTGAGCGCGTCCAAGACTTCCCCGTGGGAGCGCCCCGAACTTCTCCGGTGGTTGAACAACCCGGATACCTACGACGCGCTTGTGTTCTGGCGCTTCGACCGCGCGATCCGGTCCATGGGCCACATGTACGCCCTCGCCAACTGGGCGCGCGAGCACCGCAAAGTCTTGATCTTCGCCGAGGGCCTCGGCGGCGGGCGGCAAGTCTTCGACTTCCGCAACGCCATGGACCCCATGTCCGAACTCCAACTGTTCATGCTGGCTTTCGCTGCACAGTTTGAGTCGCAGTCCATCTCAGACCGTGTGACCGGGGCGCAGGCCGCCATGCGCCGGATGCCGCTTCGCTGGCGTGGTGGCGGCAAGCCCCCGTACGGCTACATGCCCGCCCCGATGCCTGAGGAGTTCGGCTGCAAGGGCTGGACCCTGGTTCCCGACCCGGATGCCATCGCGGTCATCGAACGCATCATCCGGGAGTTGCTGGAAGGCGAGACCGCTTCCGCCGTCGCGGCAAGGCTCAACGCGGACGGCATCCTGAGCCCGCGCGACTACTGGGCGGAGAAGATGGGCCGCGAGCGGGGCGGCAAGACCGGGGGCGCCAAGGGCTCGCACGTCGTGCGGGAGTCGTTCCAGTGGACTCCGACGGTCATTACCCGGATGCTCCGAAGTGAGGTTCTGCTGGGCTGGAAACTGCACAAGGGCGTGCCCGTACGCGACGACCAGGGCAACCCGGTCATGTGCACCACGGAACCGATCCTCACCCGCGAGGAGTTCGACCAGGTCGGCGCCATCCTGGACGGACGCAGTGTCAACAACAGCGAACGGTCAGACACGGACTCCCTGCTGCTGCGGGTGATCCACTGCGACTCATGCGGCGGGCGCATGTACCTGAATGCGCAGGAAGGCAAGACGCCCACGTACAAGTGCAACTACCACGCCCGGGGCGATGCCTGCGAGGCGCCGTCGAACGTCCGGGGCGACTGGGCAGACGAACATGTGGAAGCCGAGTTCCTGCGCCTGGTCGGGGGTATCCAGACCCGAAAGACCGTCGTGATCCCCGGGTACGACCCCGAGCCGGAGTTGAAAGCGACCGTGGCCGAGTTCGCCGCGCACCTGAAGAACCAAGGCAAGCAGAAGTCCAAGCACGCCGCGCAGGAGTGGCAGAAGCTACATGACGCGCTGGACACCCGCATAGCCGAGCTGGAGTCCCGGGAGAAGACGGAGCCGCAGACGATCGTCACCCCGACGGGACGCACCTACGCCGACGAGTGGGCGACCGCGGACACCGCCAAGCGACGCACCATGCTGGTCGGCGCAGGTGTCCGGTTGAACGTCCGACGGGGCACCCGCGGCGGATGGCGCAAGCTCGACACACGACGCGTCGACTTCGCCATGTCCGGTGACCTCGACCCCGCAGCCGAGGAACTGTTGGCGGTTGCCCTCGGGGTAGAGTCCGAGGACCGCAACGAAGCACCGCCCGCACAGGGCTCCCGTCTACGGCTCGACGCCCCCGAGGCGGTGCCCGCAGCCGCGTAGCAGCCCCGTACAGCCCCGGCCGGTCCTGTGATCCGCCGGGGCTCTCTGCTGCCCGCAGACGGGCGCGTACGCCCTCGGGCTTGCCGGCTCCGGTCCGGCCGACAGCGGGCCGGGATGGTGGTGGGGTGGTGGTTCTTTCTATTTTTTAGAACACATAGAAAAAATACAGAGAAAGAAGAAACAGGACCGCTCTCGCCACCCCGCCACCGGGCAAGGGCTGGTCCCTACTGTTCCCAGGGAAAGCCCCGGCCGCGAACCCCCGAGGGGGTCCGGCAAGGACTGGTCCCTACTACAACCGGGAGCACACAAGCCGCGTTCACCGCCTGGCGGTCACCGGCAAGGGTTGGTCCCCACTACAACCGAGAGCGGGTTACCGCGCACCCATCCCACACGGGGGCGTACGGCGGACCGAGTGCCCGCTCTCGGAGCAGCGTTGCCCGTGCACCACGCACCCCGCGAGGGGTGGCCGCCGGAGTCGTGCGGCAACGCGAGGGGACCGAGCCGCCAGGACACCCGAGAGGGGTCACGGCTCGGTCCCCACCGTGTTCGGACCGGCTCCGATTCGGCGAGGACGACCACCAAGCCCACAACCCCCGCGGCAGGGGGTACGCGGACACGACCCCACAGGGCGCTGTTCGCGGAGGTCCCGAGTTCGAGCCTCGGGGTGGGCACCTTCGCCACATGACGCGATGTACAGAGATCGTGGTCTTCGACCTGATGCAACTGACCGCCGAGGGGGTGCCGTGCGCTGTATCGACTGCACCGACCCCCCGACGCACCGGGGACGCTGCGAGGCCCACCACGCGGCCTACGAAGCCCGTCCCTCGGTTCGTGCCCGCCGCCGGCTGCTCGCCCTGGTGGCACGGCGCCACAGCGGGGCGGAGCGGCTTCGACGGCGGGTTGATCGGACGGGCTCCGCGGTGTGCGGGCTGTGTGGCGGCGACTTCCCGGCCGGGCTGGTCGACGTCGACCACCGGACCCCGCTTGCCCTCGGGGGCGAGGACACGGACGACAACGTGTGGCCGTTGTGCCGTCCGTGCCACAAGGCGAAGACCCGCGAGGACTTCGGGGTGGGCAATCCGCCGTTTTGAGCGCGTGTTTGTGCTACGAGGCTCGCCCGTACGGCCTGAAATTTTCAGCCCCGGCAGGTTGCAGGCCATGCCGGGGCTGATATTCCAAGAAAGAGGGGCAGCTCGGCCCCTATCTCACCTGATTTCGAGATTTCCGCCAGTCGCCCGGTCTGTGCCCTTGCAGTCCACTCGGAAGTAGGTGATGTCGGTGTTTGATAGCCACTGCCATTCGCCGATGACCGTGTAGGAGTTGCCGGAGATGTCTTCACAGAAGACGGTGGGAAGCGCCCGGTGGGTGCTCGGCGTGGCCTTGCAGGTAGCTTCGAAGTTGCCAGCGCTGCCTGCCTGGTTCACGACGTAGGTTGTGCACTCGGCTTCAGTGACCCAGGCCCATGCGGTCGGCGCCGTGAACATCACGGCGGTCATGCCCAATGCGGCTGTCACGGAAGCAGTGACTACAGCTCTCAGCTTTTTCATGCCTCTTCCTTTCCTCAAGACTCGGCATGGATTTTTCCGTGCCGACTCGGTGGCGCAACCTGCGCACATGACTGCAAAGCGAATACCCATTTCGACAGCAAGGGCAATCGGTCTTGACGGTTATCACTCCAACTGGCGAGCGCTTAGGCCTCAAAGGGGGAGTAGAAGTTTGTGTGCAATCGTAGAAACGTGTAGCGCGGCGAGCCACAGACACAGCCAGTGCTGGGACTGGTCGACCAGGTACCGGCCCTGCGGGTCCTGTGCCCACTCGGGGATACGGCTGATGCGCATGAACGCGGTGACCGTCCAGCGCCGATTCCAAAACCCGTACGTGATCGCCGAGACGCCGACCCCGCCGAGGAGACCGCCATGCCGCGTAGACCCCGCCCCCCGTGCAGCGTCCCCGGGTGTCCCGAGCTGACTGCTCGTGGTGGTCGCTGTGCCGTTCACGAGCGCGAGGCCGAGGCCCTACGGGGAAGCGCTGCGGAACGTGGCTACGACACCCGGTGGCAGCGTGTCCGGCGGGCCTACCTCTACCGGCACCCGTGGTGCGTGCTGTGCGGAGCCGGCTCGACCGTGGCCGACCACTTCCCGCTGTCTCGGCGTGAGCTGGTGGCGCAGGGCGTGCCCGATCCGGACGCGCCGAACAGGCTTCGACCGCTGTGCACTCTCTGTCACAACCGGGAGACCGCCCAGCGTCAGCCGGGTGGTTGGGCCGCGGCGAATGCCAAGCCAATACGCCGCTGACCTGCGGCTTTACCAGGGGGGTACTCCCCTCCCCTCCCGCCACTGATCGGCAGGGAGGCGAAAAAATCGCATGGCTAATCCCCTTAGTTTTGTGGAGGTGACTTTCTGTGGCTGTCCCCGGACGCAAGCCGAAGCCGCACATTCAGGCGGTACGGGAAGGCACCTTCCGCCCCGACCGCAACAGCGAGGGGGCACGGTTCGCCCCCACTGACCCGGTCGAGCCCGATTGGGCCGAGCTGCTGCCTGGTGACGACGTGGCCGAGGTGCGCGAGCACGCCGCGGACGTCTGGGCGCGGGTGGTTCCGGCCTTGATGGTCTCCGCCGGGCTGGTCGACTCCCAACGCGAAGTCGCGGTGGACTACTGCATCACCTCTGCCCGGATCTGGCAGGGCGAGCGGGAGTTGAGCCGCACGGGGCTGGTGGTCGAGACCGAGCGAGGCAACGTGAAATCGCCGTGGGTGACCATCCTCGGCCAGTACCGGTCACATCTGCGGGCGCTGGTGGGTGAGTTGGGGCTGAGCCCTGCGTCCGCCACGCGGATTACCCCGCCGGATCTGGGGGGCGACGATGACGGGATCTTCGACTGACGCCCTGCCCGTCCCCTATGACGCGCTGCTCGAACTCGGCATGTCCGAGGAGGAGATAGCCGAGGCCCTGCGCTCCCGCCCGCTGGTACTCACCCGGCAGTCGGCCGATCAGCCCGGCGCCTACTTCTCAGTGCCAGCAGCCCGACGGGCTATCGCTGCCATCGAGACCATGAAGCACACGAAGGGCCGGTGGGGCGGGACTCAACTCCGCCTCGCCCCTTGGCAAAAGGTGTGGGTCGTGGCCCCCGTGTTCGGGTGGCTGTGGGACGACCCGGAGCTAGGCCGGCCGGTGCGGGTCACCCGAACCGTGTGGATCGAGGTACCGCGCAAGGCGGGCAAGTCGACGCTTTCCAGCGGTATCGGTCTGGTGCTGCTGCTCGCAGACCGCGAGATCGGCGCCGAGGTGTACGCGGCTGCTGGCAGCCTCCCGCAGGCCGAACGTGTCTTCGATGACGCCAAGCGCATGGCGCTGACCAGTCGGGCCGTACGGGGCCGCGTAGAGGTTCTGCGCGGGGTCATCCGGGTGCCGCGGACCGGTGGCGTGTTCCGCGCCCTGTCCAAGGTGGCCGAGACCGCCCACGGCTTGAACGTCAGCGGGGCCATCGTTGACGAAGTCCACGTGCACAAACGGCGCGACCTTATCGACGCCATCGAGACCGGCACGGGCGCCCGAGATCAGCCGTTGGTGGTCTTCATCACCACGGCCGACGAAGGCACCGAAGGCAGCATCTACGACGAGAAGCACACGTACACCCGTCGCTGCGCTGACGGCATCGTGTCCGACCCCGGTCACTACGGGGTGATCTGGGCGGCCGAGGAGGGAGACGACCCGTACGCCGAAGAGACTTGGCGGAAGGCGAACCCGGGCCTCGGTGTCAGCCCGAGCCTGGCCTACATGCGCCGCGAGGCGAACAAGGCCCGGAGCACGCCGAGTTACTTCCCTACGTTCTGCCGGCTGTCGCTCAACCGGCGTATGCGGTCGTCCTCGCGTTGGCTGCCGCTCCCTGTCTGGGACGCGAACGCCGGTTCCGTGGACGAGAAGCGGTTTCGCTTCCGGCGGGCGTGGGGCGGGGTCGACCTGTCGGCGGTCTCGGACCTGTCCGCGTGGGTCCTGGTAGTGGAGTCTCGGACGCCGGGTGTCGAGCTGGACGTGATCGCCCGGTTCTGGCTGCCCGAGGAACGGTTGGCGGATCTTGAGCAACAGCTGCAAGTCCCGCTCGGCCGTTGGGTGTCCGATGGGCTGCTGACGCTGACCGAGGGCGACGCGATCGACTACGGCGCCATTGAGAAACAGATCATCGCGGACTGTCGACGGCTGGACGTGCAGCGGATCAGCTATGACCGGATGTTCGCCGGTCAACTTGTCCAGCGTGTACAGGCGAAGACGCGCGGGGTCGACCTGGTGCCCGTCGCTCAGACCTACCTAGGAATGAGTCCCGGCAGCAAGGAACTTGAGAGGCTGCTGCGCGAGAACCGCGTACAGCACGGCGGGAACCCCGTTCTCCGCTGGAACGCGAGCGTGGTCGAGGTGTACCGGGACGGCAACGACAACATGCGCCCGGTCAAGCCCGACAGGGACAAGTCGAGCGCCCGTATCGACGGGATTGCCGCCCTGGTGATGGCCCTTGACGGCTACGTGCGTCGGCCGATCAAGCGGGCCCGCGCGGCAAGTGCGTAACGCGCCGTAGGCGCATCCATCGAGCCCCGTCCGGGCCTACTCGGGCGGGGTTTCTTCATGCCCAAGAGGGGGTGCGGCGTGGCTGAGACCCCGCTACAGATGACCGTCCGGCTCCGGGCCAAGATCGAGCGACGCAAGCAAGCTGCCGAGAAGTGGTCGAACGCCTACGAGGGTAAGCGCCCGCTGTTGTTCGCCTCGCCGGAGTTCACGACGCAGACCGGCGGGCTGTTCAAGGATTTCTCGGACAACTGGTGTGCCACTGTGCCGGACGCCACCGTAGAGCGCTTGATGCCGCTCGGGTTCCGGCTCGAAGACGGCACGATCGACCAGGCAGCCGGCCGAGCGTGGCGCCGCTCCGAATGCGATGTGGAGATCGGCCTAGCGCTGCTCGAAGCGCTGATCACGTCCCGGGCCTACGCCCTGGTGTGGCGCCCGGACGGCGAGAACACCGAAATCACTTTCGAGCACGCCTCGGGCGCCGTGGTCGAGTACGTCCCCGGTCGACGCCGGGCCCGTTCGGCAGGGCTCAAGGTCTGGCACGACGGCAGCGCGGAGTACGCGACGCTGTTCACGCCGGACATGGTGTACCGCTGGCAGCGACCGATGCGCGACGGCGGACAGTGGGTCGAGCGGACCGACGGCCTGTCCAAGGGCGAGCCCGCCCACGTCCCGAACCCCCTCGGCGTGGTGCCGCTGATTGAGCTTCCGAACCGGAGCCGGCTGAACGGTAGTCCTCGCTCCGAGATTGCGACCGTGCTCCCGCTACAGGACGCCGTTAACACCCTGTGGGCGCACATGATGACCGCCTCGGACGGTCTCGCCCTGCCCGCCCGCGCCATCCTCGGCATGGATCGGCCCGTCCGCGAAATCCTTGACGAGACTGGCGAAGTGGTCGGCGAGGAAGACCTACCGCTCGACCGTTTCCGCTCTGACCGGCTGCTCTGGCTGGAGAAGGAGGGGGCCAGCATTGCGGAGTTCTCCGCGGCGAGCCTGTCCAACTACCTGGACGTGATCGGGGTTGCTGTCGAGCACATCGCAGCGCAGACCCGAACCCCCGCCACCTACCTGACCGGCAAGCTGATCAACGTATCGGCGGACGCCCTCGCGGCATCCGAAGCCGGGTTGGTCGCCAAGGTCACCGAGCGCCAACGGCACTTCGGGAGCGGGCTCCGCGAGGTCATGCGGCTCGAAGCTCTGGCCAACGGCGAGACGGCCCGCGCCGAAGCCCTCGCCCTCGGGTCCGTGATCTGGCGCGACCCGCAGTTCCGCAGTGACTCGCAGTACGCCGATGCGCTGGTCAAGCTCAAGGCGTTGGGGCTGCCGGACGAAGCTGTCTGGGAGCGGATTCCCGGGGTCACCCCCGAGGAAATCGAGCGGTACAAGCGGATGCGCACCGATGCGGCCGGGGCCATCCTCGGCGGCAACCTGTCGGCCCTGTTCGGCCCCAAGGCCGACCAGCCCGACCAGGCCGAGGAACCGCCCGCCGATGCCCTCCCGGATGCCGCGTAATGGCGTCGTCCGGGACGCTCGCGGCCGACCGGTATGCCGAGGTGCAGAACATCTCCCGGTCCGTCGTAGAGGCAGTACAGGGGCTCTGGCGGGACGTGCCGGCTGACCGGATTCTCTCCGCGATGCAGGGCGAGACCGGCGCGCAGATTCTCAATGCCGTGGTGGCCGGGCAGCTCTCGGCCGCGCAGGGCGCTCAGGCTTTCGTGTCCGGTGCCATGGCAGCGCAAGGCGCTCTCGCGGCGCCGCTCGGTGCGGTCGACCCGGGCGCCCTGGTGGGTCTCGCCATGGACGGACGACCGCTCGCAACCATGCTCTACATGCCCGCCGTGACCACCGCGCAGTCACTTGCCCTCGGTGAGTCCGCCGAGGTGGCTGCCCTGCGGGGCTTGACCCAAATGGCCATGCTGACCGGGACGACCATCACCGACACGGCTCGAACGGCTACCTCGGTCGCCATGGCAGCTCACCCCCGGTGTATCAGCTACGTCCGGGTGGTTCACCTTCCGGCGTGCGCGCGGTGCATCGTGCTGGCGGGCAGGCAGTACAGCTACTCCACTGGGTTCAAGCGGCACCCCCGCTGTGACTGCGGCATGGAGCCCATGTCGACGGATGCCGAGTTCGGCGCGGTGAAGAGTCCCGAAGACCTGTTCAAGTCCATGAGCCCCGAAGAACAGCGGCGGCGCCTCGGTGAGTCCGGGGTCAAGGCGTTGGAGCACGGGGCCGACCTCGGCCAGATCGTGAACGCCCGCCGGGGCATGTCGACCGCCACGGGCGGAGTCCGTGGGGATCTCAAGGTCACCAGCGAGGGCACCACCCGCCGCGGGATCGGCGCGAAAGCGATCGGCGCCGACTTCGAGAAGACGGCCGGTACCCGGTTCGGCCAGACCACCCGGGCACAGCAGCGGAGCGGAGAGGCCCGCCTGATGCCGGAAGCTATCTTCCAACTCGCCAAGGGAAACCGCGAGTTGGAGATAGCACAGCTCAAGAAACACGGATATATCACGTAGGGGGAACCATGCCGAACGACCCGAACCCGAACCCCAACCCGACCGGCCCGCAGGGCGACCCGACGCCGAGCGACCAGGACCCGGCGAAGACCGGCGGCAACCCCGCCCCCACTGGCGACCAGGACCCGAAGACCGACGACCAGGGCGCCGCGCTCACCGCCGAGAAGTCCGCCCGCGAGGCTGCCGAGAAGCGAGCCACCGACGCCGAGGCAGAGGCGAACCGGCTCCGCCGGAGCAACGCCGCGAGCCGGGGCACCGACCTTGACGCGATCCGCTCCGAGATCCGCGGCGAGTTCACCGCTCAGCTTGTCCGCGCCGAGGTACGGGCGGCTGCCGCTGGTCGCCTCGCTGACCCTGCGGACGCCCTCGCGCTGCTCGACCTGTCGGCTCTGGCCGGCCCCTCGGGCGAGATCGACGCCAAGGCGGTAACTGCCGCTCTGGACAGGCTCATTGAGTCCAAGCCCTACCTTGCCGCGCCGAAGTCCGGAGCGGCCCCGTGGGGCGACGTGGGCGCCGGTCAGCGCAAGGCGGCCGAGCCCGAGCCCGCGAGCCCGTACGAGCGTCTGCGGCGCGCGTACAAGGACTGATCTCCCGCGCAGAAACGAACCTGCGCCTTCCCTTCGAGGGCTTGCCCGCCGGGCGGCCCTCTTTTCATGCCCAAATCAGGGGGAAACACTAGATGGCACTCACTCTCGCCGAGGCTGCGAAGCTCTCGACCACCGACCTTCAGCGTGGAGTCATTGAGACTTTCGTGCAGGAGTCGAGCATTCTCGACCGAATCCCCATGCTCACCATCGAGGGCAACGCCTACGCCTACAACGAGGAGGCGACCCTTCCCGGCGTCGAGTTCCGCGCGGTCGGCGGCGCGTACTCCGAGAGCACCGGCACGGTCAACCAGAAGTCCGAGACGCTGGTGATCCTCGGCGGTGACGCGGACGTGGACAAGTTCATTGTCCGCACCCGCGGCAACCTGAACGACCAGCGGGCCATTCAGACCCGCATGAAGGTGAAGGCGGCTTCGCACAAGTTCGCCGAGACCTTTTTCAACGGCGACACCGCGACCGACCCGAAGTCCTTCGATGGTCTGCGCAAGCGTCTGACCGGCGCACAGGTGCTCTCGGCCGGCACCAACGGCGCCCCGATCGTGGGCAACGGCGGCACCGACTCGCACGCGTTCTTCGATCTGCTGGACGGCCTGGTTGCCGCGGTGCCGGGTCTCAACGGCTCGAACGGCGCCATCTACGCCAACCGCGCCGTTATCGCCAAGGTCCGCTCGGCGGCCCGCCGGATCGGCGGTGTCGAGATCGTCCGCGAGGACCTGACCGGCAAGCGCGTCGTCACTTACAACGGCGTTGCGCTGCTCGACCCGGGCCAGACCGCCGCGGGCGTCGACATCCTCCCGCAGACCGAGACGCAGGGCACCGCCGTGGACGCGTCGTCCGTCTACGCGGTGAAGTTCGGCCAGAGCGAGGACGACCGCGCGGTGACCGGTCTCACCAACGGCGGTGTCCAGACCTACGACCTGGGCGAGCTGGAGACCAAGCCGAGTTACCGCACCCGCATTGAGTTCTACTGCGGCGTGGCGGTCTTCGGCGGCAAGGCGGCTGCCCGCCTTAACGGCGTCCTCGCCAAGTAAGGGGGGCCGGGAATTGCCGCCGCGTAAGCGCGCTGCGGCGCCGGTCCCGAAGATCCCGCACACGGATTCCTGCGACGCCCCGTCCCGAGTCGAGAGCTTCCCGGCTGTCGACCAGGACGGGGCCGAGCTGACCGTCACGCGGTGCATCGGGTGCGGCGCCCAACTCGTCGCGCAGTAAAGGGGGTTGCGTCATGACCCTGCCCGCACTGGCCAGCATGGACCAGCTCGCCGCCTGGTTGCAGCGAGACCCCACCGACCTACCGCCCGGGGCCGCCTCGGTGCTCGACATGGCGTCCGCCGTGGTCCGCCGCGAGGCCCGGACCGACTTCACCAGGCGGACCACCACAGCGCAGTTCACCCCGCGGGACGGGTGGATCACGTTGCCGCTCCGCCCGGTCGTCCGGGTCGACTCGGTGAGCGTGGTCGGTACTCCGCTGGCCCCGTCCGAGTTCGAGTTGGTCCGCGACCGCCTACGGGTCAAGCGGTACCCGTACACGCCCGCCCTGGTGACCTACACCGCGGGTTACTCGGCCGTCCCGGCGGACGTGCTGTCCATCGTGCTGACGCTCGCCGGCCGAGTGGTCACCAACCCCAACGACCTACGGCAAGAGGCGGTGGGCGGGGTGAGCGTCACGTACGCCGCGGAGACCATCGGGGCGGGCCTCGCCCCGGCCGAGCGGGACCAGCTCGCGCGGTACCGGCGCCGTGCGGCGGTGGTGAGTCTCGAATGAGTCTCCACTACGGCCAGACCGTCGTAACTCTGCGCGCCCCGTTCGTGGTTGACCGCTACGGCAACACCACCAGCGAGCGGGATTGGACCAGGGCGACGAGTACGACCGTGGCCCGGGTCGACGTCGTCCCCCAGGAGTCGACCGAGGCTGTCGGAGACCGGCCCGTGGTGGTCACGGGGTGGCGGTTGATCACCCGGCCCGGGACGGACGTCGACCTCGGCCCCGGAGACCGGGTGACCGCCCTCGGCCGGCTGCTCGAAGTGGACGGCGAGCCCGCCCGGTACCTGCTCGGAGCCCGGCACCACCACACCGAGGTACGGCTAAAGGAGGTGAACGGGTGAAGTTCCGTCGATTCAAACCGAATAAAGCCGGGATCAGGTCGATCATGAAACTGCCCACGGTCGGAAAGGAAGTCGGCCGGATCACGAACCGGGTAGCGGGCGCTGCGTCGGCGAACGGCGGCGACTTCCGAACCGATCTGGAAGAGGGCCGCACGCGGTGGCGCGGCGCTGTCATCGGGAATTACTCGTTCCCGACCAGCGGCGGGCGCGAAGGCTCGCGCAGGGACCTACTCCGCGGGCTGGACGGTGCCCATGGGGAGTAGGCCCCTGATCCTCATGCCGGACGCCGTGGCGGTGGTTACCGGATACCTCCGGCTAGCCCTCGCCGAAGTCGGCCGACCTGTGCCGGTCGTCTCCCGTATCCCCTCGCCCCGCCCGCCGGAGTGCGTCCGGGTCGAGCGGGTCGGGGGCACCCGAGGAACGGTCGTCTCCGACCGGCCCCGGCTCGATATCCACGCGTGGGCCGAGACCGAATCCGCGGCGCACGATCTCGCCGCCATGGTGCGCGCGCTGCTCGACTCGATTCCGGGTGTCCGCGACGACGTCACGGTGTACCGGATCACCGAAGTCGGCGGGCTTATGTGGCTGCCCGATGACCAATCCGGCAGTCCGCGTTACGCCCTGGCGGTGGAGCTCCACATGCGGGGCCGCGTTCTACCGCCGAGCGGGCCACCTTCGTAGGCGCTGGCTGCCATCATCGTCAAGAGCAGAGCGGGCGGCTGCCGAAAAGGCCTCAATCGCCGCCGCTATCTCATTTTCCAGAACGTCGAGTGACTTCCAGTACCCGTCTCGCAATTTCTCCTTCTCGGCATCCGTTGAGGCGCTTCCATACAGCTGATCGGATAGTTTGACATTTGGAATACCGTAAAGAGCCCACATCAGGGTGCTGAATGCAGCGGCCTTTTCTCGAATCGCAGATGCCAGATTGCTGACACTGCTCGGCCCGAGAAGGGCAACGTCTGTCCAAGCCTCCTGAATTTTGGAATTTGCATCATAAGCCCTCTGCTCCTCCCTCAGGCCCGGCTTAGGCCCCTTGCGGATATCGCGCATCTCTGAGGCGGCCGAAATGAGCGCCTTATACGCGTCTTGGCGAGGCTGGCGCCGTTCTTTCCGGTGTTCGGCGCGCGCCCCTATCCGCGCACCTTCCCGCTGTGCCCTTCCGGCCGCAAGAGCAGCCCCGATTGTTGCCATCGACCCTGCCAAGGCGCCGCACACAGCGGCTAGTCCAGCATCCATGTCGATGATTCTATCGGGCCAGTCAAGATCGATTTTTTTCAAGGAGAGAAGAAATGACTCTAAATGCGAATCAGGTTCGCGTCGCCATTACCGGCGCCGCATACGCCGCGCCACGTGGCACCAAGGCACCCACCGACGCAACCAGCCCTTGGCCGGCCGATGCGGTCGATATCGGCTGGATCTCCGACGACGGAATCACCGAAAGCAATTCGGCAGACGTCACCGAAATCAAGGCCTGGCAGGGCGGGGCGACGGTCAGGAAGGTTGTTTCCGGCTCGGAAATGACGTTCAAACTGACTGCCATCGAGACGTCCAAGACCACGCTGGAACTGTACCACAAGGGCAGCAAGGTAACCGGCGCCTCGGGCAAGGCGGTGCTTGCCATCAAGGCACCCGGTCCGGACCGTCGAATGTTCGGATTCGATGTGGTCGACGGCGATTCCCACATCCGAATCGTGGTCCCCGACGGGGAGGTTACCGAGGTTGGCGACCTGGTTTATAAGGGTGACGAGGCTCTGGCCTACGAACTCACGATCACGGCCTATCCCGCGGCAGACGGGACTGTGGCGATCAAGTTCTCTGACGATCCGGCGTGGCTGGCCGCCCCGTCGTCCTGACTCCCCTTTTTTGCCCTTTTGCAGAAACGTTTCTGCATGATCGAGAGGTATCCCAATGGCTGATCGTTTCAATCTTGACAACTGGGTAGCAGAGAACGGCCGTACGCCGTATGAGTTCACGCTGGGCGGTACGGATTTCTCCCTTCCTGCTGCGGGTGACCTGGATAAGGCCCTGCTGTCGACGGTAAACCTGTCGGCGCCCTCGGCGGACGACATTCTGTCCCTGATGCGAGAAGGTCTCGGCGACCAGTGGCAGGAATTCGACTCGCTGCCCCTGCCCCTTTCCGCGCTGGGTGAGCTGTTCCGGCGCTGGCAGAACCACACGGGTGTGACGCCGGGGGAATCGCAGCCCTCGCCCGCCTCCTGAGCGATCACGGCGAGGCGGTCGAGGCGGACCTACAACGCTACTACCGGATCGATATCCGAGACCTGCTCGTGCCCGGCTCTGGGCTTACTCTGAGGCGCCTTCGAGCCCTTATCTCCGGGCTGCCACCGGATTCCGCGCTGGCCCGTTCACTGGCCGGTCCTGATGCCCCGTGGACGCTGGAAACCCAACTCCTCGCGGCCGTTCACGATCGGCTGTCCGAGGCGAATTGGCAGAGAGGCAATGCGGGGTCGAAGTCGCCGAGCCGGCGGCCGGACCCGATTCCGCGGCCGGGTGTCAAGCAGCCTGGTCGGATCGGTTCGACCACCCGGAGCCCGAAGGAAGTCGCCGCCTATCTGGCGAGATTCCAGCCGACCCCGGGGGGTGACTAATGGCCGTCGAAGTCGGAATGGGCTACCTCAGCATTGTGCCCGAGGTGCAGGGCTTCGCCCGCGAGCTGGAATCGCAGGTCACAGGCCCTAGTGAGCAGGCCGGAGCGGCGGCCGGCGAAAAGGGTGGAGCGGCAGCCGGCGAGGGCTTCACCGGCAAAATGGGTGGGTTTCTCAAGGGCAGTATCCTGGGCGTTGGCCTGGCTGCCGCTGCGCTTTTGACCAAGGGGTTTTTGGATGCCCTTGATCAGGGTGCAATCAACGGCAAAATCCAGGCTCAGCTAGGCACGACGCCCGAGGAGGCGGGCCGGTACGGGAAGGCAGCCGGGCAGCTTTATGCCCACGGCGTCACCGACAATGTCGAGGAAGCCGCACAGGCAATTTCCGGCGTGATGCGGTCAGGCATCCTCCCGCCGGATGCGACGAACGCACAGATCGAATCCATCACCGGCAAGGTGACGGATTTGAGCAAGACCTTTGAGCTGGATCTCGGCCAAACGAGTAATGCCGTCGGCCAGATGCTAAAAAACGGGCTGGCAAAAGACGGTACAGAAGCGCTCGACATTCTGACCGTCGGAATGCAGAAAATGGGTCCGCGTGCCGACGACATGGCGGACACCATGAATGAGTATAGCACCAAGTTTCGCGACTTGGGACTGTCCGCTGCGGATGCCATGGGGCTTATGTCTCAGGGTATGGCGGCAGGTGCGCGAGACACGGATACCGTCGCCGACGCCCTCAAGGAATTTCAGATCCGGGCGACGGATGGGTCTAAAGCCAGCACCGATGCGTATAAGGCGATCGGCCTTTCCGCCGAGGACATGACCCGCAAGATTGCGGCGGGTGGTCCTGGTGCCCGCGAGGGCCTGCAACAGGTTCTCGATGGCATTAAGGCCATTAAAGATCCGGCCGAACGATCACAGGTTGCAGTCGGACTTTTCGGAACCAAGGCCGAAGACCTCGGGCAAAGTTTGCTGGCCTTGGACGTGAATTCGGCCGCGAAATCCCTCGGGGAAACCGCGGGCGCTGCCGAGAAAATGGGCACCGCGCTACACGACAACGCGGGCGCCAAGATCGAGCAATTCAAGCGGTCCCTTGAAGTCGGCCTGACCAATTTTATCGGGGACCAGGTCATTCCGGTTCTCGTCCGGTTCGGCTCATTCCTGGCCGACACTTTCGGGCCGCCCCTGAGGGTGGCCGCGGACGTGGTCCGGCTGTTTTTCGGGTCGTTCACCGGAGCGGGCGCGAGCGTCGACCTGGCAACGTCGTGGATCAACCCGATCATCGTGGCCGGGGCAACGGTCCGCACCGTTCTTGACACGGCCGTTGCCGGTGTACGGGCGTTTTCTGCCGCGTTTACCACGGGCAGCTCCGAGGTCGCGAGTTCCGGATTCGTGGGGCTGCTGGAGCGTGCCGGGCTGGTCGCGCGGAATCTCTGGGACGCTTTCGCGAACTATCTGGTTCCGGCGGCGCTTCAGCTCGGATCGGCGATTGTCGGCGCTGTAATGCCGGTCGTCTCCGCCCTCGGCTCAATCCTGGTCGGGGTCGTCTGGCCGGCTGTCCTGAGCGTCTATGAGGCAGTCTCCGCAAACCTGATCCCGATTTTCGCGGCCGTGAGCGCGTTCGTGTCCGAGCGCGTTGTCCCGGCTCTCCAGATGATCGGTTCGAAGCTGCTCGAAGTGGTCGAGAAGGGACGGCCGACGGTCGAGTTCCTGGCCTCGCTGCTGTCGTGGCTGGGGCGGCTCGGGGCCGACATTCTCGGGGTCGTGATCCCGGTTGTCCTCCGGCTCGCAGGGCCGGCCTTCTCGGCCCTGTGGTCGGCGATCGGAACCGGCATCAGCTGGTTCGGAGATTTTATCGGGTGGGTGTCCTCACTGGCGGGCATGCTGCGAACTGCCGGGCAGGCTGCCGCCGATTTCACATCGTCGGCGAAGCAGAAGTTCGGAGAATTCATAGCATGGGCTAAGGGATTTCCCGGCGCGATAAAGGAAGCGCTCGGGGATTTCGGATCACTTTTGCTCGAAAAGGGCAAAGATGTGGTCCGCGGGCTCTGGAATGGTATTTCCAGCATGGGTTCGTTCCTGAAAGAGCACCTGATCGGATGGGCCAAGAGCGCGATTCCTGGCCCCATCGCGGATGCCCTCGGCATCAAATCGCCCTCCCGGGTTATGGCGGCCCGCATCGGACGCTGGATTCCTCCGGGAATCGCGGAAGGCGTGGACGAGGCGGCTCCCGAGCTGACCGCACGGCTCCGCGCCCTGGTGACCATCCCGCCCGTGCGGGTTCCTGCCCCGGTGCTGGCTCCGGTTGGGGCGCTGGCCGGCTCGGCACAGTCCATCACGGTCAACGCCCGTACGGGGGCCTCGGCATGGGAGATCGGCCGCGAGATCGCTTGGCAACTCAGAGTAGGGGGTGGGTAGTTGGCTGCCGCATCGTTCTCCGGGCAGCCCTACACGATGGAGTACGGGGGCGTTCTGCTGGGCGCCCCCGGCTCCGTGGTGCTGCACGAACCCTCGGGGCTGCTCGACAGCCCGGAGGTACGGGCCTCGGACCGGACGCTGTTGCAGCGGCACGGCGCGAGTGCGGGAACGGACTACCTTGGGGCCCGCACAGTGCAGCTGGCGTTCACCGTGCTGGACGATCCCGCCACACTCGCGGACGTGCTCCGCGTATTCCAGCCGGGCGCCGGGGACAGGACGCTCCGGTTCGCGGTCCCCGGGGTTGCGGGGGGCCTCGGCCGGCTGACGGCTCGCGTGCGCAAGCGTGCGGCTCCGACCGGACCCGTGTTCGCCGCGGGGGCCGCGCGGTTCGACGTCGAGCTGTGGGCCGAGGACCCGAGGCTGTACGCCGACCAGGAATCCACGGCGCGGGTACTGCCAGCGAGCCCGCGGGGGTCGGCGCCGGTCTTCCCACTGGCCTTCCCGCTCGCGCTCCTTCGGGACGGCACGGCCGTCGTTGCGCCGCCCAGGGACATCGAGGTAGCGGGAGACACGCCGACATGGCCCGTCTACACCATCACTGGCCCGGTAGTGCATCCGACGATTCTCAACAGGGCCACGGGCGAGCGAATTACCGTGCAGCTCACGGTGCCCACGGCGGAGGTTCTGACCGTAGACACCGGGGCGCGGGCGGTGCTTCTCAATGGTGCACCTCGGTACGGGGCGCTCTCTCCGGATTCGACCTGGTTCCCATTCCGGCCGGGCACGGTCCGGCTGGAATTTGACGATCTACTGGGCAAAGCTGCCCGCGGGGCGGACGTGCGCTGGCGCGCCGCCTGGATTTAAGGGGGAACGAGTGGCGGGTATCCGTGCACCGCTTTTCATTCAAAAAGGCCAGTACGACGCGCAGGATTTTCGGGCGGCTCTCGCGGACGTGCGTGGGCTCAATATCGGTGTCATTCCGGGATCGGCTGGCGACGGGCTCAAAGTCACAGCGGTTTCTGGTAATTCTGCCCGGGTGGCAGTAGCGCCCGGGCGGGCATGGATTCCACTCACCAAAAATGGCACCCGAGATAGCCGCGGGGCCTACTATGTGGATCTTCCGGCGCCTGGAATTCAGTTTGATCTAGCGACCGCCTCGGCTACGGCCGACCGCTACGACCTCATCATTGCCCGGGTCACGAATGAAACCGATGCGACACCGTATTCGGAGGTCCCCCTGGGGAATTTCGCCCCCGGGAATCTCGCGGCCGGCTGGACTGTCGATGTGGTCCGCGGGGTCGACGGGTCAGGCGCCCCGACCGTACCGTTTGAAAACTGCATTCTTCTGGCGAAGATTCGCGTGCGCCGGGGCGCCCTGGTCCTGGCTCCGTCGGATATCGAGGACATGCGGTTCACGTCCTCGCAGGGAGATCCGACTCCGCTTTCCCCGCTGCGGACAGCTCCGGGGCAGAGTGTCGCATCCGTGGCTGCACAGCAGAATCGCGGCGGGCTGATCTACAACACCGACGAGGACCGGTTGTACGTCAAGGGTGCGACGAGTGCCCGACCGCTCAGCGCCGGGATCTCGCTGCACACGGCGCCTACGTCCCGGGGCGCTACTGGCTGGTGGGGCGCCGACCAGCCGAACGGCGGAAACGGGCGGATGATGACGTTCGACGGTGCTGCCACATCGTATGACCGGGTAGGGATCGTCAGCTACCAAATGCGGTACACGACGTCCGCCGGCCGGTCCGGGTGGACGTCCTGTTGGGTGATGTCGGGCGGCATTCTCCAGTGGGATGGAATACGAGTCAATACCGGTGGCAGCGGCGCTCACGTCGGGGTGACGCATGTGTGGATCTCGAAAAACCAGCCCTTGGCCGTACATCTCTACCTGTATTCGCAGGGCGGTGTACACCAGTATGACGACTGGCAGAGCACGGCTCAGATGACCATCATTCCGGTGGAGTAGGACATGCCGGAATACCGCGTGATCGTCGCCGAGTTCACCTCGGGCGACGTGTGGGGCGAGCTGCTGCCCATTGACCTGTCCTACTCGTCGGAAATCAAAGCCAAAAGGTCGGCCACGGTCAAGATCCCCCTTACTGGCTTTGACTGGTCGGTGCTCCGGCCGTGGCGGTCCCTGTTGTATATCCAGCGCGGGGCGCAAGTCACATGGGGCGGTCCGCTGGTCGGATCGTCGCTGGACCTTGAGAACGAAACAGTGGAGCTGCATTGTCTCGGGCTGTGGGAGTACTACCGGCGTCGGCAGATCACGTACGACGCGAATTTCGTGCAACGCGACCAGGGCTCCATAGTGCAGTCCTTGATTCAGGATTTCGCAGACGGCACGGGGCAGTACCAGTGGAACACCGGCCCGAGGGCGCTCATATTCGACGGGATGGCTACGGGAGTTCTGCGGGACCGTACCTATCGGGCCTATGAGCGGAAGGCGGTCGGGCAGGTTGTCGAGGACCTTAGCGGCGTCCGCGACGGGTTTGATTTCCGCATCGATCACTGGTGGTCCGGAAACCGGATCGTCAACTGCATGAGGCTCGGCCCGCCCTCGGGAATACCGACTGACCTGGTGCTGGAACACGGCGTGACGTGCGATATCCCGCGGATCACGGTGGACGGTACGAACATGGCTACCGAAGCGGTGGTGACCGGCGGCGGCGAGGCCGAGAACCAGCTCACCGGCTGGTGGTACAACCTGCCCGCCGAGACGGACCCGAGTCGCCGAATCCCGCGGCTGTCGGCAGTGCAGTCCCGCCAGGACGTGATCCTGCCGAGCACGCTCACGGCGTACGCCCAACAGGTGATCGCCGAGGGCTCAACTCCGGTGGTGATCCCCGAAGTTCGACTGTATCCGGACTCGTCTCCGGGGCCGGGTGACGTCCTGCCCGGATACCAGGCCCGGGTACGAGCCCGAGCCGGCGGGCGCCTGGTGCTCGATGGGGACTACATGATCACTGGCATGACGGTCCGGGCCGCCGACGGCGGCGAGGACACCACGGTCAGCCTGGTGCCCGGGGAGGTGCTCGAACGTGTCGGGAGCGCTGCAAGTCCCTAACCTTGCAACAGAGTTGGCGGAGTTCGGGCGACGCTTGGACACGCTGGAGAGAACCCCCCGGCAGGGGGCCCGGGACGAACCACTGCCCATGACCCCGTACGAGGGATGGCAGCCCGGTCCGGCGTTCCGGGCCGTTGCTCAGATCGGCATCGGGAACCTGAATCAGCCCGTTCTCAGGCTCGATTTCCGGGCCGTCGCGTCCGGCAGCGGGTACGTCGAGTTCCGCCTGTACGACGTCGATACGGGCCGCACCAGCGGCGTGACCGTCCTCGGCGTGGGGGCCGCCGCACAGTGGATGCGCTGCGACTGGCTGCACACGCTCGACCCGCCACACACCCGAGCCGGAACGTGGCGGCGCGTACTGCTACAGGCCAGACAGAGCGTCGGTGCCCCTGCCCTGTCGGTCTGGCTCGGACTCGCCGCGGGACTGTCGACCAGCTCGGCACCGGGGGCGACCCCCGGGGGGACTTGGACCGCCGTGACCGCTCCGGCCGGCTACTAGAGAAGAGGGGGACCCCATGGACGGGCATGCCTACGACCTGTCGATCATCCTGCCGCCCGAGGACGTGCGCGCGGTCGTCGCCTACGTCACCGGGCAGGACCCCGGCCCGCCGGATGCAGTGTCGATCGCCAGGGCGGGCGAGGAGATCACCAGGGCTGCCGAGGGGGCGGTCACAGCGCTACTACGCAGGTGCATCGACTACCGGCCGCTGGCCGCCGTGGTCACGGTGCAGCGACAGGAGGTGGACCCCAATGCCCGCATCCCGCTCACCGGACCCGCAGACCCCGCCTGATCAGCTCGGCGTGGTGTCGATCGGCGCCCGCGAGATCTACGACGAAGTGATCGGGCTCCGCTCCGAGGTCCGCAGCATGGGCCAGCAAGCCGAGGGAGTGCGCGAGGAACTGGACGACCACGAATCGCGGATTCGCAGTCTCGAAGCCTGGCGCTACGGCGTGCCCGTCGCTGCGCTGACCGGTGTAGGCGGCGCCCTGGTGGCCGTGGTGCAGGCGTTCGCCAAGTAGCCCACCAAACACACGAATTCGGAAACCCTAGCCCCGTCCGCGCACCAGCCGGCGGGGCTCTCGCATGCCTAGAGGAGGCACCTTGAGCGTCAACGTCATCTCCCGCGCGCAGTGGGGCGCACGACCGTGGAACGGCAGCGTCAACGCGGTCTCGCTGTCGGAGCGGACGGAGTTCTTCGTCCACTACGACGGCGCATCCGCAGTCAACCGCACCGGCAACGCGGTCCCGCGCGCGATCGAAGCCGAACACCTGGCCAACGGGTGGAGCGGCATCGGCTATCACTTCGTTGTCGACCAGGCCGGCAACATCTACGAAGGTCGGGGCTGGGGACTCCAGGGCGCGCACTGTCCGGGCCACAACCGCAGCGGGCTCGGTGTCCAGATCGCCATTGGTGGCGACCAGGCCCCGACGGACGCCGCGCTCCGTGCTGCCCGCGCGCTGTACGACGAGGCGTGTGCCCGCACCGGCCGGACCCTGGCCAAGCGTGGCCACCGCGACGGGTTCGCAACGCTGTGCCCTGGTGGCCGGCTGTATGCGTGGGTGCAGTCAGGCATGCCCGCACCCGGAGGTAGCGGCAGCTCGACCGGTACGACCTACGTCCCGTTCCCCGGCGCCGCCTGGTTCAAGGCCAACCCGCGAAGCCCGATCGTGACCGCGATGGGCCGCCGCCTGGTCGCCGAAGGGTGCTCCGCCTACAGCTCCGGCCCCGGTCCGCAGTGGACCGAGGCAGACCGCCGGTCGTACGCGCTCTGGCAGCGCAAGCGGGGCTTCACCGGCTCGGACGCCGATGGCTGGCCCGGCAAGACCACGTGGGATGCGCTCCGCGTACCCAACGCCTGAGCAGCCCGAGGCACAGAATCCCCGCAGGGGTCAGCGGCTGGGCCCTGCGGGCGCGATCGAACCACAGTTGGTGTGATTGCGATTCACCTCTGAATCCTCATAGGCGCCGCCCCAGCTGACACACGCCCCCCTCGCGTACACATAGACGGGACCGGCGTACTGCATGTAATTCCCCCAGTCGCTAACCCACGAATCCGGGACGTTGTCGTTTGAGAGGAACGCCCCGATCAAATACGTTGTGGCGTGCTTCTTGATCGTTACTACGCAGTTGTATCCGGTGGCCGCCGAGTAGGTCAGGTACACCGTCGCTGCCAGGCTTCCACCCCGGGAGTAGACGTCTGCCCAGCCCTTGACGTTGTAACCGCTCCCGCAAACGCCGTTGTAGGCAGCCTCCTGGGCGCTGGCGGTTCCGGGGATGGCCACGATGGAAGCAGCGGAGATCCCCAGCAGGCCGACTGCTGTCGCCACCTGGCGGCCCATCTGCCTGAAGCGAGTGGGTAGAAAGTTTTTGACCATCACTTGATCTTCCCTTTCCTGGCGGAATACTTGCCGACGTTAGCGTGATTTGCATGCCGCCAAAAGAGGAAGTTTTCAGCCATGATCGCAAAAGAACCTTTAAATTCGGAGGAAACATATGAAGTTCGTCAATACCCACCCCGCCCGCCTCTCCAACGTCCTGGGCGCTGCCGTCGCCCTGGTCGCCTACTTCCTCCCGTCCCTTCCTGACGCCCTGGTGCTCGCCCTGGTGGCTGCCGTCCTCGGTGTGGGTGAGGCGGCACAGCGCGCCGAGGACAGCAAGACCGCCGACGCCCTCGCACAGCCGGCCCCGGCCGAGGTACACGACGACGAGCACCCGGACGACGACCAGGGCGACCAGGTGCCCGGTCAGGGTGAGCTGTTCCCGGCCGCCGAGTGACCTACCGGCACGTGGCGCTGCTCGGCCGGGCCCGGAGCGGCAAGGACTCCACGGCGGCCCGCCTGGTCGAGCGGTACCAGTTCACCCGGGTTGCGTTCGCCGATGCGCTCAAGCGGGCCGCGATCGACCTTGACCCGATCGTGGGCGCGCAGCCGCTCGGCATGGCGACCCTGCCCATCCGGCTGTCCGACGTGGTCGGCCGGTACGGGTGGGATCGGGTCAAGGTCGAGTATCCGGAAGCCCGGACGACGTTGCAGCGGCTCGGCGAGGCCGTCCGCCAGGGCGACCCCGAGCACTGGCTACGGCTTGCCCTGGCCAAGCTCGACACTGCCGACCGCTGGAACCTGCCCGTGGTCGTCTCGGACGTGAGATACGCCAACGAGCTTGCCGCGCTGCGGGCTCGGGGCGCCCTGGTGGTCCGCATCGAGCGGCCCGGGGCCGGAGCCGGCGGAGACGCCGAGCACCACGTGAGCGAGACCGAGTTAGACCACGCCCCGGTAGACGTGACCGTGCCCAACTCCGGCACGCTGCAAGACCTTTACGCACTCGCGGACACGCTCGCCGTGCGCCGCTGACACAGCGGGCGAGCGGTGGTGCGGTTGTGAACGGGTGGCCTTTCTCCCTTTCTTCTACTTTTTTCTTGTGTATCTAAAAAATAGGAGAGAACCACAACCGCGCCACCCCTCGCCCCGATCCCGAGGGGGAACCTATGGCCGGTGCTATCCGGACGATTAAGCGCGGGGGGTCGCGGTGGTACGTGAACCCGGAAACCGCGATCAAGTACCCGGGCGTGACTTCGATCATCGCTATGCTGCCCAAGCCGTTCCTGGTCTGGTGGGCGGCCCGGATGACTGCCGAAACGGCGGTCGCCAACCTTACTGCTGTGGCGTCGATCGCCGAGCGGGACGAACAGGGCGCGGTCGATTACCTGCGGAATGCCCACGCTCGTTACACCAAGCTTCGGGCCAAGATCGGCAGCGACGCCCACGACCTTTTCGAGCGCATGATCCGCGGCGAGATCATCGGCCGCGTGCACCCGGACCTGGAGCCATACCGGGCCGCGTTCGCGGAGTTCCTGGAAGTGATGCGCCCCGAGCTGGTGCGCGCCGAAGATATCGCCTGGTCGGATTCTCACCAGTACGCGGGGAGTTTCGACGCGATTATCCGTGTCCGCCTCGGCGAGGACGGTAAGCCTGACCACGAAAACGGCACGTGGGTCACGCTGATCGTGGACTGGAAGACATCCAAGTCGACCTATCCGGATGTGGCTCTCCAGATGAGTGCCTACGCTCACGCGGACAAGGTGATTTCCTCGGACGGCACGTCGGAGCCGATGCCGGCTGTCGACGGGGCGGCGGTTCTGCACATCACCCCGGATGGCTGGGCATTCAAGCCCGTTGCTATCGACCCCGAGGTGTTCGATGTGTTCCTGACGCTGCGCAAGGTTTTCGACTGGGACCGCGATCTCAGTAAGCGTGTCCTTGGCCGTGCGATTGTCGAGAGCGCCCGCCGGCTCATCACCGGTACGCAGCGCCGCGCGTAGCCCCATAACCGAATAGACGATCACCAGGGGCACGCCCGCAACGGGCCGGGCCCCTTTTTCATGCCCAAAACAGGGGGACTTTTCATGGCACTGCGCATTTTCGAGACCGACCCGGCTGCGAAGCCCAAGGCGACGTTCTCTGACGACACCGTGGGCCGTTTCTCCGGCGGTAAGCAGGAGAACGGAATTCCCGTTGCTCTGCCCGCCTGGCGCGTCTCCACGGGCGATCCAGAGGTGGCTACGGCTATCGCTCAGCTCATGGGCGGTTCGCCGGTCGAGACCGATTCCACCAGCGAAAACTTTATCGACGTGGAGACCGCCACGGATAAGGTCAAGGTCGTTCTTTCCGGTCCGGACGCGATTTCTTCTGATCTCAAGCTCTGGAACGGTCCGAGCCTGATTCACCACTGTGATGGTGTGGAATTCCTCAGCCCGGACGAGGACAAGGGCCGGCCGTGCCACTGCCCCGCGCTGATGGAGGACCGAAAGGCCGCCGCTAAGTCCAAGCGTGGGCCGGCCCCGTCCATTTCGGTTGCCTTCCGTCTGGCCGAGGACTACGACCTTGGTGTGTTCAAGCTCCAGACCGGTTCTTGGAAGCTCGCGGAAGTTCTCCACGAGGTGGACAACGCCCTTTCCAAGATCGATGGCGAGGCCCTGTGCTCCCTTGAGCTGGAGCTGGTGGAATACACCACCAAGAAGGGCCGCGACGTTTCTTACCGCAAGCCCGTAATCCGCGTGATCAAGGCGTGGAACGAGGCGATTGCGGACCCGAAGTTCTAGCCGGATAAGCGAATTGGGGCCCCATGGGAAACACGGCCGCGGGGCCCCTTTTCGCGCCCGGACGGGGGTATTCCTTGCCTATTCTCGAATTGTGTGCCGGAGTCGGCGCGCTCGGTGTCGTGGCCGAGCATATCATGTCTGACCAGGTGCGATACGTAGCCGAGATCGACCCGGGTGCCTGCGCGGTCCTGGCCGAACGCTACCCGGACGCCAGAAACCTGGGTGACGTCACGGAAATCGACTGGTCTGCCCTGGTGGGCGAAGTTGACGTTATCACTTCCGGTTTTCCGTGCCAGGGAATCAGTAATGCAGGGCTGCGAAAGGGGTTGGCCGATGAGCGCTCGGGGATTTGGTTCACGGTCCTTGAAGCGATTCGCGTTCTACGACCGAGAATCGTTTTCCTGGAGAACGTTTCGGCGATCCTCCGCCGGGGCCTCCCGGAAGTCGTCGCCGGGCTGGCCGAGATCGGGTATGACACTCGATGGAGTTGTATTCGAGCATCAGATATCGGAGCAGCCCACCACCGCGACCGCTGGTTCTGCGTTGCGGTGCCTCAAAACTCCCACGGCGAATCTTGGGATAAATGGAGGGCCGCAGCACCCCGACAAGCGCAAGGCC